>NZ_JBQQXJ010000018.1:0-106778 GCF_052266595.1 Antarctobacter jejuensis
CAAGGACCAGATGGCCGGCAAGACCACCCTGATCGAGGCCATGATCAACCAGGAACTCGGCGAACCCTTCCGCCGCGACGCCATGAAAAAACCCGTCGCCGTCGCAGGCATCGACAAGGCCGATATGGTCCTGCAAAAGGTCTGACCCTCATGGAAAAGGCGAAATTCGCCAATGCGTTCGGCAACCAGTTTGCCGAACGCGCCAGGCTCTACTTTCCCGGCGTCGCGGTTTCTGTCCTCGTCGCCCTCGCCGCGCAATTCGTGGCCGAACATTATGCCGCCCCGGCCATGCTGATGGCGCTCCTGTTCGGCATCGCGCTGAACTTTCTCAGCGAACCGGGTCCGACTGCCGCCGGGATCGGCTTTACCGCGCGCAGCGTGCTGCGCTTTGGGGTGGCGGTTCTGGGCGCGCGGATCAGCGTCGAGCTGTTCCTCTCGCTGGGCTGGGGCATGATCGGCGTGCTGATCGCCGGGGTTGGTGTGACGATCCTTTTCGGCGTCGTGCTGGGCAAGCTGATCGGCCAGGGCCCGCGCTTTGCCATCCTGACCGCCGGCTCCGTGGCGATCTGCGGCGCCTCTGCCGCCATGGCCATCGCCGCAATCCTGCCCAAGGATGAAAAATCGGAGCGCAACCTGTTGTTCACCGTGCTGGGCGTCACCCTGCTGTCCACGGTGGCGATGATCCTCTACCCGATCTTCACCAACGCCATGGGCTTTGATGACCGCACGGCGGGCATCTTCATCGGGGCGACGGTGCACGACGTAGCGCAGGTGGTCGGTGCGGGCTTTTCGATCTCGGACGAGGCCGGTGAAACCTCCGCGCTGGTCAAGCTGATCCGCGTCTCGCTGCTGGCCCCGGTGGTGGTGATGATCACCCTGTGGTGGCGCGGCAGCGAGGCCGAGACAGACGGCAAGCGCCCGCCGATCGTGCCGGTCTTTGTTCTGGGCTTTCTGGCGCTGGCAGCGATCAATTCCGTCGGCCTGATCCCCGAGGCGCTGGCCGCCCTCTTGGCCAAGGTATCGTCCTGGTGCCTGCTAGCGGCCATTGCGGCGGTGGGCATGAAGACGGACCTGCGCAACGTCCTGCAGGTCGGGCGCGGGGCCATCGTCCTGATCGTGGCCGAAACCGTCTTTCTGGCGCTCTTCGTGCTGGTGGCCATGATGATGATCGGAGTGATCTGATGAAACCCGTGATCGTGGCTTTGAACTCTGGCAGTTCGTCGGTGAAGTTCCAGGTGCTGGACGCAGAGGCGGACACCGCCCCGATGCTCTCCGGTCTGGCGGACCGGATCGGCAGCGGGCAGGCGCATCTGTCCTGCCGCACCGACGATGGCCGACGGATTGCCCGCGACCTGCCGCTGCCGGACCATGCCACCGCCCTGCGCGCCTGCGCCGGGGCGCTGGATGAGATGATGACCGGCCTGAATGTGGTCGCCGTATCGCACCGCGTCGTTCACGGTGGCGCGGTCTTTGCCGAGCCGGTCACAATCTCCCCCGAAACGCTGCAGGCGCTGGAAGCGCTGACCCCGCTTGCGCCGCTGCATCTTCCGGCCTGCCTGTCCGGGATCGAGGCCGCCCGCGCGCTGTTTCCGGACGCGGTTCAGGTCGGCTGTTTTGACACCGGGTTCCACGCGGGCAAGCCCCTGCTCAACGACGCCTTTGCCCTGCCCCTGCGGTTCTACGACGACGGGCTCAGGCGCTACGGCTTTCACGGTCTGTCCTGTCAGTCCATCCTGCGCCACCTGTCCGAAACCGGAGACACGGCCGTTCCGACCACCTTCCTGATCTCCCATCTGGGCAACGGCTGTTCCGTGACCGCGGTGCGCGACGGAAAATCTGTCAGCAACAGCATGGCGTTCTCCACGCTGGATGGCCTGCCCATGGGCACACGCTGCGGGCGGCTTGATCCGGGGGCCATGCTGTACCTGCTGCGACAGGGCCTGTCGGCGGATGAACTGGAACAGCTCCTGTACCGCGAATCCGGTCTGTTGGGCCTGTCGGGTGTGTCGAACGACCTGCGCGATCTGCTGGCGTCCGACAATCCGCGCGCAGCGGCGGCGGTTGATTACTTCGTCGCAGCCTGCCAACAGGAAATCGCCCGCGCGGCGACGGTGCTTGGCGGGGCCGAGGCGGTGATCTTTTGCGGCGGCATCGGGGAAAACGCCACCGGTGTGCGCCAGCGCATCATCGACGGGCTGTCCATCCTCAGGACCCCGGGCGGCGCGCCGATGGATTTCCGCGTCGTGGCGACCGACGAGGAACGAGAACTGGCCATCGCGGCGCGCCGGTTCCTGCCCGCCGTGGCAGGCTGACCCGGTCACCCGCCTGCCATTGGCGCAACCGGACCGTGCCCCGCGTCTTTCCGCAGGCGTCCCCGCCCCTCATCCGTCCCGCGACAGCGCCTTCACCTCGCGCACCAGCCATTGCAGATCCGCGTCCGGCACGCCGATCTCGTCCAGATGGCTCGCAGTGTTGTACAGGTACTCGGTGTTCGGCCCCCGCCCGCCCTGCGCCCGCGCGATGATCCGCGCCTGCTCTTCCAGCGCCAGATGGCAATACTGCACATGATGCGGGTCGATCACATAGGCCACCGCCTCCACCCGCCGCCCGTCTTTCAGGCCCAGCGGCACCATCTTTTCCAGATAAGCCGAGGAAATCAGCTCCCGTTCGCGCAGATAGGCCAGCGTCTCCGCCTCACTTCCCGGCGCGGCGCGCAGGGCCAGCCCGTCACAACACGCGCCCTCCTGCTCATCCAGCGCCAGCACAAGGCCGGGTTCCGCCTCTGTCCCGCGATGATGGATCGAATACATGCAGAAGGACCGCGCATAGCCATGCAGCCGCGCCTGCACCTTTTCAGCCACCGGAAAACCCGGGTTCCACAAGAGCGAGGCATATCCGAACACCCAAAGCGTCATCATTCTGGTCCTTCCTGCTGGCGGCCTGTAAACACCAAGCGCGGCAGCAATAAAAGGGGGCGCGCGTGAAACGCTGGATACTGTTCGTGACACTCGGGCTCGCGCTCGGCTGGGGGCTGTTCTGGGCGTGGTCCGCCTACAGTCTGAAGGCCGAAGTCGCCGGCTGGTTCGAAGACCGCCGCGCCGACGGTTGGCAGGCCGAATATGATGACCTGACGGTGCGCGGCTTTCCCAACCGCCTCGACGTGACCCTGACCGGGATCCGCCTGCACGACCCGGAACAGGACACCGGATGGCAGGCCCCCTTCTTTCAGGTGCTCGGGCTGACCTACAAACCGGGCCACCGCATCCTTGTCTGGCCGGAAACACAGCAGGTGACCCTGCCGCAGGGGCCGCTGCAGATCGACAGCACCGGCCTGCGCGCCTCTGTCATTCACACCGCCGACGGCACCGTCCTGCGCGCCAATCTGGAGGCACAAACCCTGCGGATCGAAGGCACCGGCAAACCGCGCGCCCTGTCGGACCTGTCCATCGGATTGCAGCAGGTGCCCGGCCTGCCCGACAACTATCGCCTCGGCTTTCAGGCCAACCCCGGCACCGCGCCCGCCCCGGCCCAAGACCCGGCCATTCAGCTTCAGGCTGAAATCCGGTTCGATCAGCCCTGGACCATAAACGCCCCCTCGGAACAGCGCCCGCAACCGCGCCTTATTGATCTGCAGAAGGCGGCCTATCAGGCCGACAAGCTGCAACTGGACCTGACGGGGCAACTCTCGGTGGACAAGCGGGGGCGTGGCGATGGCACGCTGACCCTGCGGGCAGAGAACTGGCGCGAACTGCTGAAACAGGCACAGGACTCCGGGCAACTGCCTGCCGACATCGCGAAACCCCTCGAAAACGGGCTGACGCTGGTCACCGGCCTGCAAGGCAATGCAACCCGGCTCGACCTGCCTCTGCGGTTTGAGCGCGGGAAAGTTTCGCTGGGCATCATCCCGCTGGGCAAGGCTCCCAAACTGTCCCTGCCCTGAGGTGCGGCACCCAAAGGGACGGTGGGCGGGGCGCCTTTCGGCCCCGTTCAGGGGCCGGAACAGCGTCTTGCCGCAGGCAAGACCGCCCGCCGCCCAAGATCACGCAGGGATATTGTCGATCAGGCGAATACCGCCGATCTCGGCCGCCCCGAACAGCCGCGCGGGTTGGTCCGGGCGCTCCAGCAGCGCCAGATCCGCCTCCGCCCGCAAATCAAGGTAATCGACCTTCTCGAACCCCTCCGCCAACAGCGCGGCCACCGCCGCCGGGCCAAGATCCGACATCTCGCCGCCCGCCTTCAGCCCCTCCGCCAGTCCTCGCAGCGCGCGGTTCAGCCCCGGCGCCACCGCCCGCGCCTCCGGCGACAAACGCAGGTTGCGCGACGACATGGCCAGACCATCCGCCTCGCGCAGCGTCGGACAACCGCGGATTTCCACCGGCAGGTCCAGATCGGCCGCCATGCGCCGCACGATCTGCAACTGCTGGAAATCCTTCTCGCCGAAATAGGCCAGATCCGCCCCGGTCTGGGTCAAAAGCTTGCTCACCACCGTCGCCACACCGTCGAAATGCCCGGGCCGATGCGCCCCGCACAGCACCTCCGGCAACCCCGTGACGGACACCTTGGTGGCAAACCCGTCGGGATACATCTCCCCCACATCCGGCGCCCAGAGCACATCCACCCCGTAAGGCGCCAGCTTCTTCAGGTCCGACTCCTCGGTACGGGGGTATTTCTCCAGATCCTCGGGGTTGTTGAACTGCGACGGGTTCACGAACAGCGTCACGATCACCCGGTCGCTTTCACGCTTGGCGGCCTCCACAAGGCTCAGATGCCCGTCGTGCAGCGCCCCCATGGTCGGCACCACGCCCACCCGCGCGCCCGCCGCCTTCCAGCGGGCGACCTCGGCGCGCAGGCTGCGCTTGTCGCGCAAGACCGTGATTGTCACTTGCCGGGCTCTTTGTCGGAAAAGACATGCTCGGTGGCCGGAAAGTCCCGGTTGCGCACGGCCTCGGCGTATTCGGCAATCGCCGCCGTGCCCTGCTCGCCCAGATTGGCAAAGCGCTTGACGAACTTCGGCTTGAAGGCGGTGAATAGTCCCAGCATGTCATCGACCACCAAAATTTGCCCGTCGCAGCCCGCAGAGGCTCCGATGCCGATGGTCGGCACCGCCACCTCCGCCGTGATCTCATCCGCCAGCACCGCCGGGATCTTTTCCAGCACCACGGCAAAGGCACCTGCCTCGGCCACCGCGCGGGCGTCTGCAAGCACCGCCTCCGCCGCCGCGCCCCGGCCCTGCACCTTGTAGCCGCCAAAGGTGTTGATCGCCTGCGGCGTCAGACCCACATGCGCCATCACCGGGATCCCGCGCTTGGTCAGAAAGCGGATGGTCTCGGCCATCTCGACGCCACCTTCCAGCTTGACCGCCCCGGCATCGGTTTCCGCCATCAGCCGCGAGGCATTTCGAAAGGCCTGCGCCGGGCTTTCCTCATAGCTGCCAAAGGGCATGTCGATGACCATCAGCGCCCGCGACAACCCGCGTTTCACCGCCTGCCCGTGCAGGATCATCATCTCCATCGTCACACCGACGGTCGAGGGCAACCCGTGCAGCACCATGCCGACAGAGTCGCCCACAAGGACGAAATCGCACTGTCCGTCCATCATCTGCGCCATCGGCGTCGTATAGGCCGTCAGGCTGACGATAGGCGTCACGCCTTTGCGCGCGCGGATATCTTCGGCGGTAAAGGGTCGGGGGCTGACCTTGGTCACGATCCTGTCCTGGGCACTCATGCGGGCCTCCTTGGTGTCCGGTTTATCCGGAAACGCCCGAAACACTTCGCAAGATGCCCGCCAATCAGGCATTCACCCTGCGATTCCGCGCGTTCGACAAGCGAAATAATATTTCTTTAACCTTCCGTCCAGCGGACGCTGCGCCGCAGCACGCCTCGCCGCCGCGAAACAACAAAACGCCACGTCGTTCTGGCCGCCCGCTCGCCCCTCTCAGGGAGCGCGCGTGCTCAATCCTTGCAATACCAGACGGTCGATTTCTCCGGCCCCTCCCGGGATGTCAGATTTTCTTATTTTAAAATAGCCACATAGACACCATCCCGCTCTTCAAAAGACAGGCAGGACTGACGCTGTCCGACCTTGTTCAGCAGGTCAGCCTTCGGCGAAACCGTCCGCAACAAATTCCAGTCCCCGGTCAGGATGACCGGCACGTCCGGCGGCGCGGGGTGAAAGTTGAGGATCTTTTCCCTTTGTGCTTCGGGCAGCGAAATCCGGATGGCTCCGGGCTTACCAGCGTGAAAATCCGCCTCGTACCCGCTCAGGATCTGCTCCATCGTGCCCCAGGCCGGCAGCGTCGCGGATTCCGCGTGCCGGGCGGCCCCGTTGGCATGGTAGATCGGCCTGACGTAGATCGCGACGAACAGGATGATCGCGACGCCGCCGGTGGCCTTCAGCGTCACGTCCCAGATCGTGCTGGAAATCTCGACCAGCCCGCCAACCACCCAGACCCCGGCAACCGCCAAGGTCAGGGCCATGATCAGATCGGCGTATATGGCCTGCGTCGTCCCCGGAGCGGCGTCCATGACAAACAGCACCACGAACAGCACAGCCAGCAGGATAGCGGTCACGATCATTCCGTGGACGACCCCGCGCGGCATCCCGTCCTTCGGGACGTTCAGGTTCAGCAGTTTGTATCTCTCCTCGGTCATGTCGCGTTCCCCCACCACAACACGTCCGGGCCGTCGCTCGGAACAACCGCCTTGGCGTTGTTGATTTCGCTTTTGCAGTCGCAGTTTCCCGCCTCTACCCCCCCGGCCCCCGCGAAAAGCAGCACACCGGCAGACGCAAAAATTGTCCAATGTTTCATGACAAAAACCTTTCCTGAAATTGAAATGGCAAGACCTTATAGCGTGCACAAATATACCACGACTCGCCCTAAATCCCGATATCTTTCCCCACCGCGCGCCCCGCCCGGCCCCACAACCTCCCTTGAACGGCCCCTTCATACGTCGCAACATCGCCGCAACCACCACCGGGAGACGCCTCATGCCCCTTCGCCTATCCGTCGCCGCCCTGCTGCTCACTGGCAGCGCGGCGCTGGCCCAGCAGACCGATCTGACCATCGCGATCCAGCTGGAGCCGCCGCATCTCGATCCGACCTCTGCCGCCGCAGGGGCCATCGACAGCGTGCTCTACACCAACGTGTTTGAGGGGCTGACCCGCTTCGACAGCAGCGGTGCCATCGTGCCCGGCCTCGCCACCAGCTGGGAAATCAGCGCGGACGGGCTGACCTATACCTTCACACTGGCCGAGGGCGTGACCTTTCACGACGGCACCACCTTTGACGCCGAGGATGTGAAATTCAGTCTCGACCGCGCCCGCGCCGAGGACAGCACAAACGCGCAAAAGGCCCTCTATACCGGCATTTCCGAGGTCACGGTGATCGACCCGCAGACCGTCGAACTGACGCTGAGCGAGCCCAACGGCAACCTCATGTTCAACCTTGCATGGGGCGACGCGGTGATTGTCGCGCCTGAAAGCATCGACGGCATCAAACAGACTCCGATCGGCACAGGCCCCTTCCGCTTTGACAGCTGGACGCAGGGCGACAGCATCCACCTTGTGCAGAACCCGGATTACTGGGGCGAAAAGCCCTACCTGACAGAGGCGACGTTCAAGTTCATCTCAGACCCCACCGCCGCCTTCGCCGCCATGATGGCGCAGGACATCGACGTCTACGCGGGCTTCCCGGCGCCGGAAAACCTGCCGCTTTTCGAGGCCGATCCGCGCTTTCAGGTCATCAACGGCTCATCCGAGGGCGAAACCATCCTTGCGATGAACAACAAGATGCCCCCCTTCGATGATCCGCGCGTGCGCGAGGCCGTGGCCCATGCCATCGACCGTCAGGCCATCATCGACGGCGCGATGTACGGCGTTGGCACGCCCATCGGCACCCATTTCGCGCCGCACAACCCCGATTACGTCGACCTCACCGACCTTTCGCCCTATGCGCCGGATCACGCGCGCCTTCTGCTGACCGATGCGGGCCATGCGGCGGGCTTCAAGACGACGCTGAAACTGCCGCCGCCCTCCTATGCGCGCCGGGGCGGAGAGATCATCGCCGCCCAACTGCTGCAGGTCGGCATCGAGGCAGAGATAGTCAATCTGGAATGGGCGCAATGGCTGGAGGAGGTGTTCAAGGGCAAGGATTACGGCCTGACCATCGTCAGCCACACCGAACCGATGGACATCGGCATCTACGCCCGGCCCGATTATTACTTTCAGTATGACAACCCCGCCTTTCAGGACCTGATGAAAACGCTGGGCACAACGGCGGACCCGGCCACCCGGTCCGACCTGCTGGCGCAGGCACAGACCATGATCGCAAAGGATTACGTCAACGGCTTCCTCTTCCAACTGGCCTTCCCCACCGTGGCCGACGCCCGCATCACCGGCCTGTGGGAAAACCAGCCGACACAGGCCAACCCGCTGACGCAGGTGCGCTGGACGGAATAAGCCCCAGCCAGAATCGACCAAAGCCCCCTTTCCGGCGCGAAGGGGGGCTTTTTCTGTCGGCAACCGGAGCTTCTCAGCTGGGAAAGACCCGTGTTACGGTCGGGCAATCCCGTATTCGCAAGGATCCTGTGCCCGTGTCGCCCCGCCATTCCCCTCCCCATTCCGCCGGTTTGCACCTTGGGCCGCTCAGGATCATCGCCGCACGGACCCTGCCGCCCCAAACACAGGCTGCCATCTGCGTGACCGCCCCATGACCCTCCCCCGCAACGACATCCCCGGCTTCACCCCCACCCGCGCCACGCTGGACGGCGTCGAAATCGCTTATGAGCGCGGAGGCTCCGGCCCGCCGCTCCTGCTGCTGCACGGCTTCCCGCAGACCCGCGCCATGTGGGCCGAGGTCGCGCCGATCCTCGCACGGGACTTCACCGTCATCTGCCCCGATCTGCGCGGCTATGGCGAAAGCGGCAAACCCAAGGGGCTGGCCAGCTACGCCTTCCGCGAGATGGCCCGTGACCAACTCGCCCTGATGCGCAGCCTTGGATTTGAGCGCTTTCACCTTGCCGGCCATGACCGCGGCGGGCGCACCGCGCACCGCCTTGCCCTCGACACGCCAGAGGCCATCCAGACCCTGACGGTCATGGACATTATCCCCACCCACCTCCTCCTCAGCGATCTGACCTACAAGGTCGCACGCGCCTATTACCACTGGTTCTTTCTGGCCCAGCCCGAACCCTTTCCGGAATCCATGATCGCCGCCGATCCGGACGCCTATTACGAAAGCTGCCTCCTGGGCTTTGGCGCGGCGCAGCTGTCGGATTTCAAACCGGACCAACTGGCCGCCTACCGCGCCGCATGGGCCGATCCCGACTGCCGCCGCGCCATGTGTGACGACTACCGCGCCGCCATCGAGATCGACATTCACCACGACGCGCAGGACCTGCCTCGCCGCGTCACCTGCCCCGCCCTCGTCCTTTACGGGGCCGACGGCGCCATGGCCCGCGCCTATGATGTGCCCGCCACATGGGCCGACCGCCTGTCCCGGATACAGGCCACCGCCATCCCCGGCGGCCACTTCTTCATCGACCAGTCACCGACACAAACCGCCAAGGCCCTGCACGGCTTTCTGACCGGCGCACCCTGACCTCTGGACGGCGCACAGCCGCCCCCATACGGTGCCCGACATGCTGGCCTACCTGACCCGACGCCTGATCTCGCTCATCCTCAGCCTCGCCGTCGCCTCGGCGGTGATCTTCGCGGTTGTCGAGGTCGCCCCCGGCGACCCGGCCAGCTACATGCTGGGCATCAACGCCCAGCCCGAAACCCTTGCCGCCCTGCGCGCCGAACTGAACCTCGATCAGCCGAAACTGCAGCGCTACCTCAGCTGGACCTCCGGCATGCTGACCGGCGATTTCGGCACCTCCTACACCTACCGCTCCCCGGTCTCGGACATGGTGGCCGAACGGCTCTGGATCTCGCTCCCGCTTGCCCTCTACGCGCTGACCCTCGCCGTTCTGATCGCCTTTCCCATGGGCCTGATCGCGGCCAGCCACCGCGGCCGCCTCCCCGATTTCGCCGTCATGTCCTTCAGCCAGCTGGGCGTCGCGGTTCCGAACTTCTGGTTCGCCATGCTGCTGGTGCTGCTCTTCGCCATCACGTGGCGCATCTTCCCCTCGGGCGGTTTTCCCGGCTGGGACGACCCGCTCAAGGCGCTGCGCGCGCTCACCCTGCCCGCCGTGGCCCTCGCCCTGCCGCAGGCCGCCATCCTGACCCGCGTGCTGCGCTCCTCTCTCACCGACGCGCTGGGAGAGGATTACATCCGCACCGCCCGCGCCAAGGGGTTGACCCGCGCGCAGACCCTCTGGCGGCACGGGGTGCGCAACGCGCTGATCCCGGTGCTGACCATCATCGGGCTGCAGTTCTCGTTCCTCATCGCAGGCGGCATCATCATCGAACAGGTCTTCTACCTGCCCGGCCTCGGGCGACTGATCTTTCAGGCGATCAGCCAGCGCGACCTGATCGTGGTGGAATCCACCGTCATGCTGCTGGTCTTCGCCGTCATCGTCGTGAACTTCCTGACCGACCTCGCCTATGCGCTGGCCGACCCAAGGCTGCGCCACAGATGAACCGCTCACTGATCCTCGGCGGCGCTCTGACGGCACTGTTCCTCGCCGCCGCCGCGCTTTCCTTTGTCTGGACCCCGGCAGAGGTCACCACCCTCAACATCCCCTCCAAGCTGCGCCCGCCGGGGGGCGATTTCCTGCTCGGCTCCGATCACCTTGGCCGGGACATTCTGTCGATGCTCATGGTCGGCGCGCGCACCTCCATCGCGGTGGCGCTGGTGGCCGTCGGCATCGGCGTCACCCTTGGCGTGCCGTTGGGCCTTGCCGCCGCCGCCGCACGCGGCAGCCTGCTGGATGAGGTCCTCTCGCGCAGCGCCGACCTGATCTTTGCCTTTCCCAGCCTCGTCATCGCCATCCTGATCACCGCCGTCTTCGGCCCCGGCGCACTGAACGCGATCATCGCCATCGGCATCTTCAACATCCCCGTCTTCGCCCGCCTCGCGCGCGGCGCGGCGCTGTCTCTCTGGACGCGCGACTTCATCCTCGCCGCCCGCGTCGCGGGCAAGGGCCGCGCCCGCATCAGCCTGGAACACATCCTGCCCAATATCGCCAACCTGCTGATCGTGCAGGGCACCATCCAGTTCTCGCTCGGCATCCTTGCGGAGGCCGGGCTCAGTTACGTCGGCCTTGGCGCACAGCCGCCCACCCCGTCCTGGGGCCGCATGCTGGCCGATGCCCAGACGCTGGTGTCCATCGCCCCCCATGTGGCGCTGATCCCCGGCCTGACCATCGTGCTGATGGTGCTGGGGCTCAACCTGCTGGGCGACGGGCTGCGCGACCATTTCGATCCCCGGCTCAAGGTCCTGCGCGCATGACCCTGCCGCACAGCGCGCCCCCGGTTTCTTTGGGCGAAAAATACCGCGGCGGAGGCCGCAGGCCGGGGGCAGAGCCCCCCCTGCTCACCCTCGACGCCCTCACCGTCGACATCCACGGCAAGCGCATCCTCGACGCCATCGACCTGCATCTGGCCCCGGGAGAGATCCTCGCGCTGACGGGTGAATCCGGCTCGGGCAAATCCATGACCGCGCTGGCCGTCATGGGCCTGCTGCCGCAGGGCGCGCGCGCCAACGGGCGCATCACGCTGGACGGCACCGATCTGCTCTCGCTCTCCGAACGGCGGCTCTGTGACATCCGGGGCGATGACATCGGCATGGTGTTTCAGGAACCGATGACCGCGCTCAACCCGGTGCAAACCATCGGCCAGCAGGTCACCGAAACCCTGCGCCAGCACCGCGCCCTGCCCCGGGCAGAGGCGCAGCAGATCGCCCGTGACACCCTCCTCCGCTGTGGCCTCGATCTGCCGCTGTCGCGCTATCCGCATGAACTGTCGGGCGGGCAGCGTCAGCGCGTGGTCATCGCCATGGCTATCGCCCTGCGCCCGCGCCTGCTGATCGCGGATGAGCCGACCACCGCGCTGGACGTGACGACACAGGCGCAGATCCTCGACCTTTTGAGAGACCTCACCCGGACAGAGGGCATGGCGCTGATGATGATCACCCATGACCTTGCCGTGGTGGCGGGCATGGCGGACCGCATCGCCGTCATGCAGGCGGGCCGCATCGTCGAAACCGCGCCCACGGCGCAATTGCTGCGCGACCGTCGGCACCCCTATACCCGCGCGCTCTTCGACGCCTCGAAACATCAGCCGCACCTGCCGCCACGTAGCGACAGCGCACCGCTGTTGATCGCACAGAACGTCACCTGCACCTACCCGCTGCCGCGCCCGCATCCCTTTGCCAAACGCCCCGCCTTCACCGCCGTCCGCGATGTCAGCTTTCAGATCGAAAGGGGCGAACGGATGGGCCTCGTGGGGGAATCCGGCTGTGGCAAATCCACGCTCAGCCGCGCGCTGCTGGGCCTGTCGCCGCTGGAGGGGGGCACCATCACGCTCGACGGCCACCCCGTCATGGCCCGCAGTCAGCCGGGGCATGGCGTCCGCCGCCGCATTCAGGTGGTCTTTCAGGACCCTTACGGCAGCTTCAACCCCCGCCACCGCGTCGCGCGCCTGATCACCGAACCGCTGCATCTGCTGCCCGACGCCCCGCGCGGTGCCGCCCTGCAAGAGGCCATCGCACAGGCCCTGACCGCCGTCGGCCTGTCCCCCGACGACGCGCACCGGCACATCCACGCCTTTTCCGGCGGCCAGCGCCAGCGCCTCGCCATCGCCCGCGCGCTGATCATCCGCCCCGAACTGATCGTCTTCGACGAAGCGGTCTCCGCCCTCGACGTTCGGGTGCGCGCCCGCATCCTCGACCTGATGGCCGACCTCAGCGCGCAATACGGACTGGCCTATCTCTTCATCAGCCATGACCTTTCCGTCGTGCGCGGCATCACCGACCGGGTCATGGTCATGCGCGCCGGGCGGATCGTCGAACAAGGCCCGACAGAAGAGTTGTTCGCCAACCCGCGCGATCCCTACACCCGCAGCCTTCTGGCCGCCGCCCCGCGCCTGCCCGACCTTACCTCCTGACGCATCAGGTGGGATGGCGGGCGGGGCGATATCGGGGCCGCAGGCCCCGAGGAGCGGCGCCCCGCCCTCCCGCCAAAGGTTAACCATCGGTAAAACCGCGCCTGTAACCCCTTGATCCTGCATTCCCCCTAAGCTGTCCACGCGTGGACACCCCAATTTCCGGACGCCCCGCAACCCTCTGGACCTCCGCCCCCGATCCGCTCAACATGGCGACCATATCGGGAGGACAAAAATGAGATTTTCAAACCGCAAGGCGGTCGTCACCGGCGGCGCCTCGGGCATCGGCGCGGCCATCGCCCACCGCCTCGCCAAGGAGGGCGCCCTTGTCACCGTCTGGGACATTTCCCAAGCCAGTCTTGACGCCCTCGACGGCGCCGAAAACATCCGCACGCGGCAGATCGACGTGACCGATCCAGAGGCCGTCAACGCCGCGATGGGGCAGGATCAAACCGCCATGGGCGGCCTCGATACGCTGGTCTGCTCCGCCGGCATCACCGGCCCCAACACCACCGTCATCGAATACCCGACAGAGGCCTGGAAACAGGTCTTCGATCTCAACGTCCACGGCCTGTTCTATTGCAACCGTGCCGCCGCCGCCCTGATGCGGCCCGCCGGCTTTGGCCGGATCGTCAACATGGCCTCCATCGCCGGCAAGGAGGGCAACCCCAACGCCTCGGCCTATTCCGCCTCCAAGGCCGCCGTCATCGGCCTGACCAAATCGCTGGGCAAGGAGCTGGCCGACACCCGGGTCACCGTGAACGCCATCGCCCCGGCCGCCGTCCACACCGCCATCTTCGACCAGATGAGCGAAGAGTTCATCGTCTACATGAAATCCAAGATCCCCATGGGCCGGTTCGGCACCGTGGACGAAATCGCCGCCATGGCCTGCTGGCTGGCCTCAGACGAGGCGAGCTTTGCCACCGGCGCGGTTTTCGACCAGTCCGGCGGCCGGGCGGTGTATTGAGGAGAGACACATGAGACTGCAGGGAAAACGCGCCATTGTCACCGGTGGCGGCTCCGGCTTTGGCGAAGGGATCGCCACCCGCTTTGCCGCCGAGGGCGCGCAGGTGGTCATTGCCGACATCAACATGGAAAACGCCCGCCGGGTGGCGAAACAGATCGGCGGCCATCCGTTGCATACGGATGTCTCGGACGAGGGCAGCACCCGCGCCCTGATCGCGCTGGCGGCCGAGCATATGGGCGGCATCGACATCCTTGTGAACAACGCGGGCATCACCCATCTGCCCGCCTTCATGGAGGAGGTGAGCGAAGAGGATTTCGACCGGGTCTTTGCGGTCAATTGCAAATCGGTCTACCTGACCGCCCGCAGCCTCGTGCCGATTTTCAAACAGCAGGGGTCCGGGGCGATCCTCAACGTGGCCTCCACGGCGGGAGTCTCGCCCCGGCCGAAGCTGAACTGGTACAATGCCTCGAAGGGGTGGATGAACACGGCGACCAAGGCGATGGCGGTGGAACTGGCGCCTTTCGGGGTGCGGGTCAACGCGCTCAATCCGGTGGCCGGAGAGACGCCGCTGCTGGCCAGCTTCATGGGCGAGGACACGCCGGAGATGCGGGCAAAATTTCTGGCGACCATCCCGCTTGGGAGGTTCTCGACCCCGCGGGATCTGGCCAATGCGGCGCTGTTCCTGTGCTCGGACGAGGCGGCGATGATCACAGGGGCCTGTCTGGAGGTGGACGGGGGGCGGTGCATCTGAGGTGTCCACGCGTGGACAGCTTAGGGGGAATGTAGAATCAAGGGGTTACAGAGACGAATTTACGGACTCTTCATACTTTCCATTTTTTTTCCACCGTTCGGGAAACGGCAAAATCCGCCTGACGCCCCTTGGCATCAGACGCGCTTTCCCCCAGTTTTGAGGGGTGGAGGGCAGGATGGCCACCAAACGCAAGACGCTGAAGGACATCAAGGGCGACACGCCCTGGACGGAAGCCGAGAAACGGGTGATCGCCGAGGCCCCGGAAGGTGACGTCATTCTGGGCGCGGACCGCCCGGAGGAAGAGGGCGCGGCCCCGGAGGTGCGCGCCGCGTTGATCCGCCATATCGTGCTGGGCGGCTGCAAAAAGCTGCGCTTGCCGGAGCGGTCCATCGGTGTGAGAGGCGCGCGGATCACCGGCCTGCTGGACCTTGAAGGGATCGAGACGCCGCGCGACCTGTTCCTTGTGAAATGTCGTTTTGAACGGAGGCCCAACCTGATGGATGCCAAGCTGGGTGGGGTTTACCTGTCCGGCTGCGCCGTTCCGGGATTAAATGCGCAGCGGTTGCGCTGTGACCAAAACCTTTTCCTTGACGCAGGTTTTGACAGCAAGGGCACGGTTGATCTAGCCGGGGCGCAAATCTTCGGACAGTTGGCCTGCACCGGCGGGCGGTTTGAGACACCGGACGGCATGGCGCTGAATGGCGATGGCTTGCAGGTGGGGAACAGTGTCTTTCTGCGGGACTGGTTTCACGCCACGGGGACCGTGGACCTGCGGCGTGCCACAATCACCGGACAGTTGGACTGCGACGGCGGGCGGTTTGAGACACCGGACGGCATCGCGCTGAATGGCGATGCCTTGCAAGTGGGCGCAGATGTCTTTCTGCGGGACGGATTTCACGCCACTGGAACGGTGGTCTTGGGGCGTGCCACAATCACCGGGCAGTTGACCTGCGTCGGCGGGCGGTTTGAGACACCGGACGGCATCGCGCTGGATGGCAATGCTATGCAGGTTGGCGCAAGTGTTTTTCTACGGGACGGGTTTCACGCCACGGGGAGGGTGATCCTGACGCGCGCTACGATCACCGGCAACCTGAATGCACAGGCGGGGCAGTTCGACAACGGGCTGTCGGCAGAGGGGCTGCATGTGGGCGCGGCGCTGTACTGGCGCAGGGTAAAAGGGTTTTCCGGGCCGCTTGACCTAGTCGATGCGCATCTGGGGCGGCTGTGCGATGATGCGGCAAGTTGGCGGGGGGCCAAGCCGCTGTACCTGTCCGGTTTGCGCTATGAGCGGCTGGACAGCGGGATGAGTATTTGCGAGCGGCTGAGATGGCTGAGCCGGAAGGCGGAGCGACGGATTGAACCGGCGTTTGGCGATTTGATCGACGTCAAGGGGCACAAATTGCGCGTTCCGCCGCCCTTCATCCGGGGAGCTTACCGCAAACAATGCGACCCGCAGCCCTATACCCAGCTTGCCAAGGTGTTGCGCGCACAGGGGGTCACGCAGGGGGCGGCGCGGGTTCTGGAGGAGCGGGACAAGCGGGTGCGGCGCGCCAGCTATCACCGGGCGATGGCGCAGCAGGACGGCACCTGGCGCGCGGGCTGGGCGGCGCAGATGGCCGCGTTGATGCGCCCGGTTTACTGGCTGTTCGAATATGTTTTTGGCTATGGTCACAAACCCGGTCGGGCGCTGTACTGGGTCGCGGGGCTATGGCTGCTGACCACGGTTTTGTATGCGCAGGTCTGGGCGGCGGACCAGATGGCACCGGAGTCCGCGATTGTCCTGACCTCGGATGACTGGATCCATGCGGTGCAGGCCTATGAGGATGACCCCACCGGCCCCCTGCCCCTTGCCGCGTGGCGAGACAGCGCCACGGCGCAGGACTATGAGACCTTCAACGCCGCGCTGTATGCGCTGGATGTGTTTATCCCGCTGGATGCCTTGGGGCAGGAGTCCGCATGGGCCCCGTCCCCCGTCCGGGGCGGTTGGGGCACGATCGGATTTGTCGCCAAACCCGCATTGCAGATTGCCGGTTGGCTGATCACCGCCGTGGGAGCCGCGGCGCTGACCGGGCTGGTGGGGCGCAAAGACTGAGGGGGTGGCGCGTTTCAGGGGCGATGACACGCCCCGGATGCGGGCGAAATCCAGCGATATCCGAAAAGGCTGATACCGGAAAACCCGACCTCGCGGGCGCGCGAATGATGTTTACACACCGGCCTTAACCACCCGTGCTTGCCGCTGCCTGCGGCAGGCGGTGTCGTCATCGGAAAACGGGTTGGGACCAGAATGCAGAGAACCGGCAAGCTTTGGCGTCCCAAGTTGATGTCACTTTTCCTCTCGGCCCTCATTGGTGCCCTGATGCTGTCAGGCCCGGCCAAAGCGCAGGGCAACGTGTTCGATCCGGGATGGACCATGCAGCCCGGCCAGTCGGTGCTGAACTTCCAATCCGTCAAGAACAGCGTGATCGTCGAGACCGGCAGCTTTGCCTCTTTGCGGGGCAGGATCACCCCTGCGGGCGAGGTGAGCATCGAAATCCCGCTGGAATCCGTCGACACCAAGGTCGACCTGCGCAACGTGCGGATGCGGTTCATGTTCTTCGAAAGCTTCAAGTTTCCGACGGCGACCGTGACCGCCACGCTGGACCCGGCGGTGCTGGAGGATCTGCCGAAGGTGCGCCGCAAGCTGATCGACATTCCCTTTGTGCTGGACCTGCACGGGGTGCGCCGACAGCTGGAAACGCAGGCCATCGTGACGCTGTTGAGCGAGGATTCGGTGGCCATTTCGACCAGTGAGCCGATTTCCGTATCGGTCGAGGAGTTTGGCCTGAGCGACGGGCTGGAAAAGCTGATGGAGGCGTCGGGGTTTGACATCCTGCCCTCGGCCTTTGTCTCTTTTGACTTCATGTTTTCGCGCGACGGGACGGCGGGCCTGCCGGATGTGGCCGTCATCCGCAAGGAAGTGACCCTGCGCAACAGCGCGGTCGAACTGGAGGGCAATCTGGATTACGAGGCCTGCAAAGGCCGGTTCGAGATCCTGTCGCGCACCGGGAACATCTATTTCGGCGCAGGCAGCGCCAGCCTGCAGCCCGACAGCCTGCCGCTGTTGAAACAAGTGGTCGATATCGTGTCGCGCTGCCCCGGCATGGTGATCGAGGTCGGCGGCCACACGGATGCGGACGGCGGCGCGGCGGCCAATCTGACGCTGTCGCAGGCGCGCGCCCGGTCGGTGACAGAGCATCTGACATCGGCGGGCATCGACGCCCGGCGCATCCTGAGTGTCGGATATGGAGAAGCCTCGCCCGTCGCGCCGAACGATACGCTGCGCAACAAGGCCAAGAACCGGCGGATCGAATTTGCCGTGGTCGAAAGGTAGGGCATGCGCTTTGACCGACCGGCATGGTGGACCCGGGCCATCCTCGCTTTTGTGACCTCGGCCCTGTTGTCCGCACCGCTCTACGCCGAAGAGCGCATCGCGCTTGTGATCGGCAACAGCCGCTATGCCAATCTGCTGACGCTGCCCAGCGCCGCGCGCGATGCGGAGGCCCTGGCAGAGAGCCTGCGCGGCGTCGGGTTCGACGTCGAGGTGCTGAGTGACGCCGATCAGGGCGCCGTGACCCGCGCCATTGAGGGGTTCGGGCAGAGGCTGGATCAGGCGGCACCCAACGCGACGGGGCTGTTCAACTATTCCGGCTACGGCGTGCAGCAGGACGGGGCGAATTACCTGCTGCCCTCGGATATCGACCTGAACGATCTGGCCGAGATCGGCCCGCTTGCCCTGCCCGTCGAAACGGTGCTGCAGCGGATGACGGCGGCCGGGAACCCAACCAACATCGTCATTCTGGATGCCAGCCGCGCGCATCCTTACGCTTTCCTGCCCGGGGCGGAGAGCGGCCTTGCCGAGATGCAGGCCCCTGCGGAGGTTTTCCTGTCCTCTGCGGCCGCCCCCGGCACCTTGGCGTTCAGGGGTGGCCGTGGCGACAGCCTCTTTTCCGCGGGCCTGAACAAGGCCCTTGCGGCACCGGCCCTGCCGATTGACCAGCTGTTCGAGGCGGTCCGGCAAGAGGTCGAGACCCTGTCAGAAGGGCAGCAAATCCCGTGGTTTGCCAACGGTCTGAGTACCGCGTTCCGGTTCGATGCACCGGCGGCCAAGGCTCTGACCGACGATGAGCTATGGGCCAAGGTTCAGGAATCCAGAGACCCGCAGCAGGTTGTGGCCTTTATCCGCAAGAACCCGACCAGCCCGCATGTTCCGGCGGCGGGGGTGTTGTTGTCCGAATTGCTGTCGCAGGATGACGCGACGCCCGGAACGGGCCTCACGGCGCTGTCGACGGTCGAACCGGCGGCGGCCCCGGTTGCGCAACCGACAGACGCGGTGACAGCGGGCAGCAACAAATCGGCCAGCGTCGGGCCCGCCGCGCAGGGGGAGTCGGTCTTCTTTGGCATGAGCCTTGAGGAGTTGCTGCTGCAGTCCCCGGTCCACGCCCCCTTTGAGGGCCTGCCCCAAGAATTGTGGCAAAATGAGCAATGCAGCACATGCCACACATGGACGACCAAGGACCTGTGCGAGCAGGGCCTGCGGTATCAGGCGGTGGAAATTGTGTCAGGCCCGTTTCACCCCCTTGGCGGCGCATTCCGCAGCAAGTTGAAAGAGCTTGCATCCGCTGGCTGCGACTAAGGATCGGGTGCAGGGGTTGCGCCGGCACCGGCCCACGGGGAAGGTGCGGGATGTGCTGCGAATGAGGCCCCCATGCGTCCCGGACCCAAGAACCTGATCACCGATGTGCCCGGCCTGCTGGTGGGCAATGCGCAGGATGCGCGGATCAAGAGCGGCTGCACGGTGGTGACATCAGGGGCGCCGCTGACCGCCTCTGTCGCCGTGATGGGCGGCGCGCCCGGCACACGCGAGACCGACCTGCTGGCCCCCGACAAATCGGTGCAGGCGGTGCATGCGCTGGTGCTGTCGGGCGGCAGCGCCTTTGGCCTGGCGGCGGCGCAGGGGGTGATGGATGCCCTGCATGAAAGAGGCGTGGGATTCCCTGTGTTCTCGGCCCGTGTGCCGATTGTGCCTGCTGCCATCCTGTTCGATCTCTTGAACGGCGGAGACAAGGATTGGGATCAGAACCCCTATCCTGAGTTGGGGCGGCAGGCGCTGGCCTCGGCGCGATCCGAATTCCGGCTGGGCAGCTATGGAGCCGGGACCGGCGCGCTGACGGCGCGGCACAAGGGCGGGCTGGGCTCCGCCAGTCTGGTGCTGGAGGACGGGACCACGGTAGGCGTGCTGGTGGCGGCGAACCCGGTGGGCAGCGTACTTACGCCCTCGGGGCGGCATTTCTGGGCAGGTCCGTTTGAGGTGGAGGCGGAATTCGGCGGGCTGGGCGTGGACCCGGTGCCGGGATTTGATCTGCCGCCCAGCCGCAAGGCCACGGCGATGGCGGAACAGGGCAACACGGTGATCGCGGTGGTCGCGACCGATGCGGCGCTGGACAAGGCGCAGTGTCACCGGGTGGCGGTGGCAGCGCATGACGGGATCGCGCGGGCGGTTCTGCCTGCGCATACGCCGATGGATGGCGATTTGGTCTTTGCGGCGGCGACGGGGCACCGGCCGGCTGCAGACGGGCTGCAAGTGGCCGCGATCGGCCATGCGGCAAGCCTGTGCCTGAGCCGCGCCATTGCGCGCGCGGTCTGGGAGGCGACACCCGCGGCGGGGGACGTGCTGCCCTGTCTGCGCGAGGAGTTGGGTGGTTCGGTACCGGCGGCGGGGTAAACCCCGCCCTACGACACTACGACACGCGGCGGCGGTTCAGCGGAGTTTCGGCGGCTTGTCCGGGTCTGAGCCGGGCGCGATCTGTTCCAACTTGGCGGGTTCCGGCGGCGCGGGCAGGTCAAAGCGCAGGGCGACGCGGGCGAGGTCGGCGGTCAGGCTATCACTGTCGTTCAGAAAGGTGACGTCGAGCGCGCCTGCCTCCAGCCCGGAAAAGACCAACGCCTCGTTCACCGCACCGGCCAGGGCGCGTTCTGCCCCGGGGGAGGTGCCGGTCAGGCCCAGCAGGTGACCGCGGGTGCCATCGTCATAGATCACCTCCGCCAGATAGGCCTTGCGCGCCAGACCGGCGGCACTGGCAAGGCGCGCATCCAGTGCGGTGACAAGCTGTTCGGGCACGCGGGGGCTGCGGAATTCGGCGGGCCGCGCCTCTGATTCCTGCGGGCCGGTGCCCAGCGTTTCGACCAGCCAGGCCAGCGCCTCCGGCGGGAGCAGGATCTGCGAGGGCGCGACCTCAAGATTGAGGGCGAGGCCGATGCCCTGCCCTGCCAGCATGGTGGCCAGCGCCCGCCCCGAAAGCGCGGCATAGGGGACAACGCGCCCGGCGAAAGCGGAGAGGCGATCCTCACGGTCGAAACCAAGAACGAATTTCGCATCGCCAAGGTCGAAAAGCTCGGGCGAGATGGACTCGCCCTGCGGCTCTTCGGTCAGCATCAGGAAAAGCTCGGTCGCGGAGAGCCGGTCGTAAAAGCGCAGGCGCGCGGTGTCGTCCTCGGGCGCGGCCTCCATCGCGGCGTGGGCCACATCGAGCGGGGTCGGATCGGTCATGCCAGCACCTCTTGGACGCGGGTTCGGAGCACCGGCAGCAGCTCGGCTTCGAACCAGGGGTTGCGTTTGAGCCATGCGGTATTGCGCCACGACGGATGCGGCAAGGGGAGGAGGTCGGGCGAAAAGTCGCGCCAGCGGGCGACGGTCTCCGTCACGCCGGATCTGACACCAAGGTGCCATTTCTGTGCATAGCCGCCGACGAGCACGGTCAGACGGATCTCCGGCAGCGCCTCCATCACCTGCGCGCGCCATGTTCGGGCGCAAATCGGCGGCGGCGGCAGGTCCGATCCCTTGCGGTAGCCCGGAAAGCAGAAGGCCATTGGGACGATGGCGATGCGGGTTTCGTCATAGAACGTGTCCGCGTCAATCCCCAACCAGTCGCGCAGGCGATCGCCGGAGGGATCGGTGAAGGGCAGGCCGGACTGGTGCACCTTCAGGCCCGGGGCCTGCCCGGCGATCAAGAGGCGCGCGCTGGACGTGGCGCGCAGGACCGGGCGCGGCGCGTGGCCGGTCTCTGTCGCCTTGAAGCGGTCGGCGCAAAGAGTGCAGGCGCGAATGTCGGTGAGCAGGCGTTGCATGGGCGGCAACCTAGCTGTTGCGCGCGAGAAACGACAGATCGCACCGGGTTTCAAACCTCGGAAAGGGGGCGCTGCCCCCTCGGCCTGCGGCCTCACCCCCGGCGGTATTTTCAAAGAGAAGAAACAGGCAGGCGCGCCCGGTCTTCTTTGGGTTTTCCAATACCTCGGGGGAGTCGCGCAGCGACGTGGGCAGAGCCCCCAGATTGCGCGCACACCCGTCATTTCGAGAAAGTTCGAAATATATCTTGCCTCACGCCTTCATTTCGACAATTCTAGAAATATGAAAATGACCGATTCCCCCTCTTTGACCGTCGAAACGGCCGCCTCGAAGTTTGCCGCGCTTGGGTCCGAGCAGCGCCTGCAGGTGCTGCACACCCTTGTGCGCGCAGGCCATGAGGGGCTGAGCATCGGCGCCTTGGGTGAGCGCACCGGTATCACCGGGTCGACCCTCACCCATCATCTGAAAATCCTCTCTGCCGCGGGTCTGGTCACACAGGCGCGGCAGGGACGTTCCATCATCTGCGCCGCCGCCGATTATTCCGAGGTCGAGGCGCTGTCCGAGTACCTTCTGCGCCAGTGCTGCGCGGATGCCACCATCTGCCACAAGGACATGGACCATGGCTGAGACGACCACTCCCCCACCGCGGCGATTGCCGAAGGTTTCCAAGGCCTGGGCGGCCAGCGCCGGGCTGCTGATCCTCGTGGCGCTTCTGGACTGGCCGCAATTCGGCGAGACGGTGCGGTTTACCGCGGGCGCGCTGTTGCATACCGCGCCGTTCATCCTGTTCGCGGTATTTGCGGTGGCCTACCTGAAGGCCTCCGGGGCCGAGACGCTGCTGGCCAAGGCTTTCGAGGGGCGCGAGACGCGGATGATCGTGCTGGCAGCGGCGCTTGGCGGGCTGTCGCCCTTCTGTTCCTGCGAGGTCATCCCCTTTATCGCCGCGCTGCTGGCGGTGGGTGCGCCGCTGTCGGCGGTCATGGCCTTCTGGCTGGCCTCGCCGCTGATGGATCCGGCCATGTTCGCCATCACTGCCGGAACGCTGGGCTGGGGTTTTGCCGCCGCCAAGACGGTTGCGGCGGTCGGGCTTGGCCTGCTGGGCGGGTTTGGCGCCATGGTCTTTGCGCAGACCCGGGTCTTTCGCGATCCCTTGCGCGCGAAACCGCAGGTCGGCGGCTGCTGCGGCGTCAAGAAACCCTTTCGCGGCACGCCGGTCTGGCGCTTCTGGCAGGAACCCGCGCGCATCGAGGCGTTTCGCGACACCGGGCTGGACAACCTGCTGTTCCTGCTCAAGTGGCTTACGCTGGCCTACATCATCGAGGCGCTGATGATCCATTACGTGCCGGCCGAAACGATCGCCTCTGTGCTGGGCGGCACAGGGGTCATGCCGATCCTGATGGGGGCACTGGTGGGCGCGCCGGCCTACCTCAACGGCTATGCCGCCGTGCCGCTGGTCGACGCGTTGCTGCAACAGGGCATGGCGCCCGGCGCGGCGATGAGCTTTGTCATCGCGGGCGGCGTCAGCTGCATCCCCGCCGCCGTGGCGGTCTGGGCGCTGGTCAAGCCGCGGGTCTTTGCCGCTTATCTTGGCTTTGCCCTGATGGGTGCGTTGATTGCCGGGCTGATCTGGGGCCTTATTGCCTGAATTCCCCATCCACTGTTGCCAAACCGGGCCCTTTACCGAGGGTCCGGTTTGTTTTTGTTTCGATGCGGCGTCATAATGTGAACAAAATATCTACCTAACTGTCCCATACACAAAATTGTACGGGAACCGCAGGCAGCGATCGGGGCAGCCCTGATGTTAGAGTTCGACATGGTCAGCAAGTCCTTCTGGACCGGCACCCAGCGCAAGGTGATCCTTGACCGGGTGTCCTTTCGCGTTGACCTGGGTGAGTCGCTGGGCATCCTCGCCCCCAACGGCACCGGCAAGACCACGGTCATCAAGATGATGGCCGGTCTGGAAAAACCCGACGAGGGCGAAATCCGCAGCAATTGCCGCGTCTCCTTTCCGCTGGGGTTCATGGGCGGCGTCGTCTCCAAGATCTCGGCCAAGGAAAACGCGCGCTTCATCGCCAAGCTGTACGGGCTGGACCCGGATTACGTGGAATCGTTCTGCCGCTGGCTGTGCGATCTGCAGGAATATTTCGATCAGCCGATCGGCACCTATTCCAGCGGGATGCGCGCGCGGTTCACCTTTGCGCTAATGCTGGCGCTGGACTTCGATATCTACCTGATCGATGAAGGCATGCCAAATTCCACCGATGCCGAGTTCAACCGCAAGGCCGGTGACATCCTGGCCGAGCGGTTGCGCACGACGACGATCATCATCGTCAGCCACCAGCCGAAGATCCTTGAGAAATTCGCCCGCAAGGCGGCTGTCCTCGTGGATGGCAAGATGCATATGTTCGACACTCTGGAAGAAGCGAAACGGCTCTATGACTATGAAACCGAAGGCTAAGAAGTTCCGCATTCGGCGGTCTCCGGCCACGCCCGCCGCTTCGGAACAGGCGGAGTCGCGATCTGCCGCACCGCCTGCGGGGGCCGCGCCGCGCGGGGATCCTGCGCCCTCTTCCGCGCCGCCCGCCGCGGCACCCGGGTCAGCGCCGGGGTCTGCGTCGGGGTCTGCGCCCGTTCCGGCCTCTGGGTCGCAGCTGCCGAAGTTTTCCAAGCCGGCCGCCGGGACGGCTCGCGCCGGAGAGGTCGCCTCTCCTCAGCAGGTGGCGGGTGAGACGGACATAGAGGCAATCCGGTCAGAGGGTCTGACCGGGCGGCAATTGCGCATGGCGCGCCGTGTGGCGCAGAAACACGGGCTGAACCCGACCTCGGATTTCGATGCGGTGCGGCTGTTGCGCGCCCGGGGAATCGATCCGTTCCAGCGGACAAACATGCTCGAACTGGTGCAGGCGGACCCGGCGGCCAAACCGGCGGCCGCCCCCAGGGCGCAAGCGCCGGAACCCAAGGTGCAGCTGCCGCAGACCGTGCAGATCGGAAAGCAACAGCTGCCCTCTACAGAAACGGTCAGCCCGGCGGACCGGCGCGCCGCCGAGATCCTGCAAATCCAGCGCGAACTGGCCGCAAGACGCCGCAAGAAGATGATGCTGCTGTTGACGCGGCTGGCGGCCTTCGTGCTGCTGCCGACGATCGTTGCGGGATATTACTTTTACGGCGTGGCGACGCCGATGTATTCGACCAAGTCCGAATTCCTGATCCTGAAGGCGGAGAGCAGCGGCGGAGGGATGGGATCGCTGTTTTCCGGCACGCAGTTCGCCACCAATCAGGACGCCATCGCGGTGCAGTCCTACCTGACGTCCAAGGATGCCATGTTGCGGCTGGATCAGGATGAGGGGTTCAAGGCGCATTTCACCCAGGAGTTCATCGACCCGATTCAGCGTCTGGGGGCGGAGCCGTCCAACGAAGAGGCCTATTCGCTGTACAAGCGGCATATCGAGATCGGCTATGACCCGACCGAGGGAGTGGTCAAGATGGAGGTCATGGCCGCCGACCCGCAGACCGCGGCGGATTTCTCCAAGGCGCTGATCGGATATGCCGAGGACCGGGTGGACAACCTGTCGTTCCGCAAACGGTCGAACGCGGTCGTGGACGCAGAACAGGGTCTGGAAGACGCAACGATTGCCCGCCGGGAGGCGCAGGAAAAGCTGGTGCGCATGCAGCAGGAGGGCAATATCGTCGACCCGGAGGCGCGGATCGCGGCGCTGCGCCAGCAGATCAACACCTATGAACTGCAGTACCAGGAAAAGCAGCTGCAATTGCAGGCGCTTTTGGACAATGCACGGCCCAATCAGGCCAAGGTGGACGGCGCGCGCGGCGATGTGCGGCGGCTGGAGGCCCTGCTGGTACGGCTGAACAACCAGATGACCTCGGCCACCACCGGGGAGGAATCGCTGGCCGAAAAGGCGGTGCAGATCAAGCTGGCGGAGGCCGATCTGGCCACCCGTGACCTGATGTTGCAGACCGCGCTGGAGCGGCTGGAACAGGCGCGGCGCGATGCGGACAGCCAGGCGCGTTATCTGACGACCTCGGTGGAGCCTGTGCCGTCGGAAGATCCCAGCTATCCGCGCAAGTTCGAGAACACGGTGCTGGCCTTCCTGATCTTTGGCGGCATCTACCTGATGATCTCGCTGACGGCCTCTATCCTGCGCGAGCAGGTGTCCAGCTAGGCGGCGAAAGCGGCCCGAGGGGATCGGGCCGCCAGATTGCTCAGGTCTTGCCTTTCATCGCGGCGCGCAATGCATCGCCCAGCGCGCCATTGCCACCACCGTTGGATGCGCCGCCCTGAGGCTTGCCGCCGCGCGGGCCGCCGCCCTTGGGCGGGCGGTTGCCGCCCGGCTTTGGCCCGCCGCCACGGCGCGCGTCCTGCCCCTGTGGACGCCCGCCCGAGGCCGCGCCGCCATCCTTGCGCATGGTCAGGCCGATGCGTTTGCGGGGAATGTCCACCTCTGTCACGCGGACCTTGACCAGATCGCCTGTTTTGACCACCTCGTGCGGATCCTTGACGAATTTGTCCGCCAATTGGCTGATGTGAACCAGCCCGTCCTGATGCACGCCGATATCTACAAAGGCGCCAAAGGCGGCGACGTTTGTCACCGTCCCTTCCAGCATCATGCCGGGTTTGAGGTCCTTGATGTCCTCGACCCCGTCGGCAAAGGAGGCGGTCTTGAACTCGGGGCGCGGGTCGCGGCCCGGCTTTTCCAGTTCCGACAGGATGTCGCGCACGGTGGGCAGGCCAAAGGTGTCGTCCACGAACTGTTCCGCGCGCAGCCCCTTGAGCGCGTCGGCATTGCCCATGATCTGCCGCAGATCACGGCCGCAGGCGGCGACGATCCGGCGCGCGACGCCGTAGGCCTCGGGGTGGACGGAGGAGGCATCCAGGGCCTCCTCACCATCGCGGATGCGCAGGAAGCCCGCCGCCTGTTCAAAGGCCTTGGGGCCAAGGCCCGCGACCTTCAACAGCGCCTTGCGCGAGGGGAAGGCCCCGTTGCTGTCACGATGCGCCACGATCGCCTCTGCCAGTCGGGGGCCAAGCCCGGCGACATGGGACAGCAAGGGGGCGGAGGCCATGTTGACGTCGACGCCGACGGCGTTCACCGCATCCTCGACCATCGCCTCCAAAGCCTGTGTCAGGCGGCGCTGATCAACGTCGTGCTGATACTGGCCGACGCCGATGGATTTGGGTTCGATCTTGACCAGTTCGGCCAGCGGATCCTGCAGACGCCGCGCGATGCTGACCGCGCCGCGCAGGGACACGTCCAGATCCGGGAATTCCCGCGCCGCCAGTTCCGAGGCGGAATAGACGGAGGCCCCGGCTTCGGACACCACAACCTTGGTCGGTTTCCTGGTCTCCGGCGGCAGCAGTTTCAGCGTGTCGCCGACAAGCCGCTCTGTCTCGCGGCTGGCGGTGCCGTTGCCGATGGCGATCAGGTCGATGCCATGTTTACGCACCAGTTCGATGATCTTGGCCTCTGCCCCGCGAATGTCGTTCTTGGGCTGGAACGGGTAGATCGTGGCGGTGTCCACCACCTTGCCCGTGGCGTCGACGACCGCGGCCTTGACCCCGGTGCGGATGCCCGGATCAAGCCCCAACGTCGGGCGGGCCCCTGCGGGGGCGGCCAGCAGCAGGTCCTTGAGGTTGCGGGCAAAGACGGTGATTGCCTCTTCGTGGGCGCTGCGGCGCAGGTCTGACATGAGGTCCATGTACATGGTCAGGCTCAGCTTGACCCGCCAGACCCAGCCCGCCGCGTCACGCAGCCATTTGTCCCCCGGCCCCTCGCCGGAGACGCCGATTTCGGCGGCGACCATATTGACGGCGCGCGGCGCGCCCACCTCGGGATCGGGCGCGATTTCGATGGAGACGATCTCTTCCTTGGCGGCGCGCAGGATCGCCAGCGCGCGGTGTCCGGGAATGTCGGCCCATTTCTCGCTATGGTCGAAGTAGTCGGAAAACTTGGCCCCGGCCTCTTCCTTGCCCTCGACGACCTTGGCGGAGATGATCGCCTCGGCCTTCATGAAATCGCGCAGACGCCCGATGAGGCCGGCGTTTTCCGACAGTTCCTCAGCCAGGATATCGCGAGCGCCGGTCAGCGCCTTCTTGGTGTCCGGCACCTCGGCGTTCAAATAGCCTGCGGCCAGCTTTTCCGGGTCCGCATTGCGGTTGTCGAGGATACCGCGCAAGAGCGGCTCCAGCCCGTTTTCACGGGCGATCATCGCCTTGGTGCGGCGCTTGGGCTTGTACGGCAGGTAGATGTCTTCGAGCGTGGCCTTGGTTTCGGCCTTGGCAATGTCGCGGGCCAGCGCATCGGTCAGCTTGCCCTGTTCCTTGATCGAGTTGAGGATCGTTTCGCGCCGCGCCTCCATGTCGCGCAGGTATTCCAGCCGGTCGTTCAGCAGGCGCAGCTGCGTGTCGTCCAGACCGCCGGTCACCTCCTTGCGGTAACGGGCGACGAAAGGCACGGTTGCGCCTTCGTCCAGCAGGCCGACGGCGGCGGCGACCTGTTTGGGGGTGGCCCCGATGTCGGTGGCGATAGTGCGGTTGATACGTTCCACGGCGGCTGACACGAGCGGGCTCCTTGCGCTGTTCGGGAGGCCCTGAATAGCGCCAGAGAGAACCGAGGGGAAGCGGTTGCGCGCCGTCAGGCGCGCGTCTGCTGATCGGGGGCTTCGGCGCGGTCGGTGTGGGTGTAATCGCGGGTGATGGCAAAGATGCGGGCGGTATCCGCGCCAGTTGTCAGGGAACGTGCCTCTTCGGCGCTGGCCGCGTCGATCAGGGTGACGAAGCGGCCCGGAGTGGTGACGCTTTCGAAGGCGCGCCCCTGCTTGGCCGGTGCGGCGCCGTAAAGGGCAACCAGCAGGCGGGTGGCCGGGGTTTCGTCGGTCAGTTCGGGGCCGATACGCAGGTGGTAGCTGTCGAAATGGATGCGGCGACCGGCAGCCTGGCTGATCTTGTGTTCGGGATCTTCGCGCCATGCGCGGATGGCATCGTCATCGCGCCAATGCTGGTGAGAAAGCAGTTCGTCGGGGTCATCCAATGCGCGGAACCGTTCCAGATAGAGCAATCCGTCATGCCGGGCGAGGACCGGCTTCAGCCGCTCCACATGGGCAAAGTAGTGATCCAGATGCCCCGGCTTTGGCCGGACGTTGAAGAATAAACCGTGCATGATCCGCCCCCTTGCGCCGCGCCAGAGTTTCGCGCGGCGCGGCGGGCGTCAAGTGCGGGCCTTTTCGAATGCGGCCCATGCGGCCTCGAATTTCGCGAAATTGAACCCCGGTTCACGGGCGGCACGCAGGACGATCTGTTCGGTCTCCATCATCTTGCGGATGGCTGCCTCCAGCTCGCCGGCATAGTCCGCCGGGATCACCAGCGCGCCGTGGCGGTCCGCGTGAACCAGCTCGCCGTCAGCCACGGTCAGGCCGAAGATGGACACCGGGGTAGCGATTTCGCGCACATGGACAAAACCGTGGCTGGGGCCGATCTTGCCCGCGATCACGGGGAACCCTGCGGGCAGGTCGCCAAGGTCGCGCATCACGCCGTTGGTCAGCGCGCCACACAGGCCCAGCCCCTTGTGCACGGTGGTGTTGATCTCTCCCCAGTAGGCGCCGATGGCCTCATCCCCGTCCAGATCCTCGACCACGGCCATGGCGGGGCGCGGGCCTTCGGCCATGTGGCGGTAGTAGTCCATGCGCCGCGCCTTGATGACCTCCGGCGTTTCGGTGGGCGGCGCGACGGCCGAGATTTTCGCGGTGCGGGCGTAGCCGACAAGGGCCGGTTCGGTGGGCACGCTGGACAGCATGGTGCGGCGGGTGAAGCGGTTAAAGCCGCGCTTGCCCTCGACCACCTCGATGGCATTGCAGACGGTGGGGGTATCGACGCTCCGCAGGAGTGTCAGAAGGTCGTCATCCATGGTTTGTCTCCTTCAGCCATGCGCGCAGGGCTGCGTTGGTCTGCTGGGGTTGTTCAAGGGTCGGCAGGTGGCCCGCGCCATCAATCACCGTCAGGGTGGACTGTGGCATCAGCGCGTGCATCAATTCATGGCGCGCGACCGGGCAGAGCGCATCCTCACGCCCGCAAAGCACCAGCGCGGGGCCGGTAAAGGCGCGCAGCGTGGCGGTCTGGTCGGGGCGGTCGCGCAGGGCGATGGACTGGTTCACGAACACCTCTGGCCCCATACAGACAGCCATGTCCATGCAGAGATCCAGAATCGCCTGACGGTTCGGGCCCTTGGCGAGGTAGTTGGGTTTCATCTCATCGCGCATCACCTCGGTGAGCTTGCCCGCGCGCACCTTTTCGATCTGCGGGCAGCGCCGGGCCTTGACCTCATCGCGCTCTGCCAGCGGGTTGGTGTCCAGCAGGGCGAGACGCTCGATCCGCTCGGGCGCCTGGCGCAGCATTTCCATCGCCACGATGCCGCCCATCGACAGCCCCGCCAGCGCGAACCGTTCCGGCGCGTGCGCCAGAAGGCGCGTGGCCATGGCCTGAACCGAGGTTTCGTCAAAGCCAAAGGTCATCACCGTGCCCGGCAACGCCGCAACCTGCGGCCCGAACAGGCGGGGGTCACACATCATGCCGGGCAGGTAGATCAGCGGTGTCACGCCAGTTTCGCCCCTTCGGACAGCGCGGCCAGCTTGGCATAGGCGATGTCGGGATCGACCGCCCCAAACCCCGCGAAAGTACCAAATCCGCAATCGGACCCGGCGATCACGCGGTCATTGCCGACGATATCGGTGAAGCGCTGGATGCGCTGTGCCACCACCTGCGGGTGTTCGACAAAGTTCGTGGTGGTGTCGACAACGCCGGGGACCAGCACCTTGTCGCCGGGAATCTCTGCCTTGCGGTCGCGGAAGACCGTCCATTCATGGGCGTGGCGCGGGTTCGAGGTTTCGAACAGCACGTAGCGGGATTTGGTGTTCATCAGCGTGGTGAACACCTTGTCCATGCCGATGTCGCAGCAATGCGGCCCCTCGTAGTTGCCCCAGCAGATGTGCACGCGTACCCGGTCCTGCGGCACGTCGGACAGCGCGTGGTTCAGCGCCTCGACATGCATGTTCGCAACCTTGACGAATTCCTCATCCGTCAGGTCGGTGAACAGCATGTGCCGCGACAGGGCGAGGTCGGGACAATCCAGTTGCAGGTCCAGACCCGCGCCGACGATGGTTTCGTATTCCGCCTTCATCGCGTCGGCCAGTGCGGCAAGGTAGGCCTCTCGTGTCTTGTAGAAATCGTTTTGCAGGAACAGCGAGATCACGCCCGGCGAGGCCGCATTCATGAAACCGCGGTCGACGCCGTGCTCTGCCATCGCCGCCTTGAGGTTGGCGATGTCTTTTTCCAGCTCTCCCTGCCCCTTTGATTTCACTTCTCCCACGCACATGGGGCGGGCGTATTTGGGGGTACCGCCATCGTCGGCCAGACGTTTGAGAAAACCGGGAAACATCTTTAGGTCGGCAGGCGCGTTGCGCGGGCTATCGCCGTCAAAGCCGGTGTAGCGGTCCTTGACGTAGGTGGCGTAGCTGATCTTGGAGGTCTCGCCATCGCTGACGATATCGACACCCGCCTCTTTCTGTTTGCGCACGGTCTCGGAGACGGCGGCCGTCATACAGGCATCAAAGGCCGCCTGATCGTAGGGCGTGCCGTTTTCGCGGGCAAAGATGAAATCGACCACCTCCTGCGTGCGCGGCAGCGATCCGACATGTGTGGTGAGAACGGTCATGGTATGTCCTTTCAAATCCGTCTTGGGTGCGCGCCGGGCGTCAGGGTGTGAAGAGTTCGAATTGACCATCGCGCAGGCGGGCATAAGCGCCATGCTCGATCTCCCATTCGACATGAAAGCTGAGCGCGGCCTCGGCAGTGCCGCCATCGTCGGTCACCTGCACGCCGACCAGCCAATCCTGCTGGCACCACCCCTCTGGGGCCGAGCCATCCAGATTCAGCCCGATCTCGCGCCGGTTGGTCTGGGTCGTGTCCTCGCCATCCACCGGCGGAAAGCCCAGATCGCCCGAGCTACATTCGCGTTGCGCATCTGCCAGCAACAGCGCGGAAAGCTGGTCCCACCTGTCCGGTCCAATGGCGACAAGCTCGGCCAGCGCGGCCGCCATGTCATCGGTCACCTGCATGTTTTCCAGGTCATAGAGAACCAGTAGCGGGACCTCGCGCCCGACAAGCGGCAGCATCACGGACCCGTTCCGCTGCCAGTCATGATCCGGATGCAAGGTGGTCAGGGCGAGGATTTCGTCGGCGTTCATGGATTTTCCTTTTGGGGCAGCATTGGCGCGGCGCTGACGACCGGCCATGTTTTCCAGGTCGAGGCGTAAGAGATCTTGACCTTTTCCGGTAGGCCATCGGGCCCCACCCAGACCCAGCCACGCTGCGCCACGTCATACATCTGCATGTCACCCCGTTCCGGCGTCCGTTGCAGCGTGACGAACCAATTGGCCTTGTAGGTTCGAACGCTGGCATAGGTGCCGTTGCGGCGGATGCCGTCGCCCGGTTCAAAGGTAAAGGTCACGCGTGCGCGCAGGCCGTTTCTGCGCGTCACTTCCGGATCGCGCAGATTGCGCCAGAAAAAGACCCCGGCCACGGCGGTAACAGGTCCGACATAGCCCAGTGTCTGCATGTCACCGCCGCCGAGGGCGCTGATCGAGATGATCGCGCCCACGGCTGTCACGAAGGCCAGGATGAACCTCATGCCTTTGACTTAGCCTTTCCACGTCAACCCGGCGGGATCGCCGGTGGCCACGATGTGGTACATCGCCGCCTCGCCGGTCATGGACGGCACGGCGGAATGAGGCAGGTTTTCCGGCACGGACATGGTGTCGCCGGGGGCCAGCGTGACGGAACCGCCGGTCCATGTGACCTTCCAGTGACCTTTGACCGGCATCAGGACAGAGGGTTTGTCATGCGCATGTTTGGCCTCTTTGGCCGAAGCGCGGGTGATGAAGTCGACCTCGAACCCCGGCTTGTCCTTCAGGATGCCGGTTTCGCCAATAACCTTGGCCGGGATCTTGTCTGATAGTGCCACGAGGTCCCAATAACGGGCGACGTGGTTGGGCAGGACCTCCGCCGTGGTGGGTTCGGGGCGCTTGGCCAGTTCCTCGGCGCTCATCAGCGGCATGGGCTTTACACCGTCGGGCAGGCGTTGCTGTTTCTTGCTGTCATACAGCTTGCCATCCTCGCCCAGCACCAGCCCGTGGTCGGCGGCATCCTCGATCACCTGCGGCGCCCACATGACGCCGCCCCCGGCATCGTCCCCGCCGAGGATCGCCATGATCATCCCATAATCGGTGCCGATGTTTTCGAACCCGCGGAATATGCCGGTGGGGATGTTGAAGATGTCGCCCGGTTCCAGCGTGACCTCACCCGCGTCGCCCCAGCGGCCCCAGAAAAACCGCCAGCGTCCGGAGAGGACAAAGAAGGCCTCTGCCGTGCGGTGATCATGCAGCGAGTTGCGGCATTTGGGCGGCTGGCCCGCAGCCCCGATGTTGAAACCATGCGGGATGGAGATGTGGACGTGCTGATCGGGGGATTCCGACACGCCGCCACCGATGATGGTGAAGTTTTCCTTTTGATCGCTGCCCGGGGTGTGGGCGTCGATGAAGGCAGTCTTGCAGGGCCGCAGCTCGCCGTAGCGGACGATGCGGGCTTCCATTTCCTGTGGGGTCATCTGTCTGGTCCTTGAATGAATATGGGCAAGTGAGGGTTGGCAACGCCCCTACCCCGGCGGCCGCAGGTTCAGCCGTTTGGCCCGAAGGCTGGCCAGATAGACGTGGTGGCGGCAGAGCGCCTGCGGCTGCATCAGCATTCAGAGATCACCAGTCTGGAGCAGGATCTGTTTCCAGACCGCGGTTTCATCGAACAGGGTCCATTCGCGGCGCAGTTGCGGCTTGCCGCCCACCAAAGCCCCGAATTCGGCATGGGAAATGCCCAGCACAAAAACCTCGGCCCCGGTGGGGATGCCAAAGGCGCCCCAGCCTTCGTGCTTGCCATGCAGGGTCCAGCGGATGGCGGCGCGGGGGGGCATCATCGGGTCGTCGCGGCCGATCTGGTGATGGATCCGGAACTCGGCATTCGGGAAAGCGGCGCGCAGGCCCATCCAGAACTGGTCTGCCCCGGCATGGGACAGGGTCTCTACCCCGCCGGGATAGCACAGGTTCGCCGCGCGGTCGTATTCTTGCGGGATCACGGTGAAATCGGCATTCATGATGCGGGTCAGGATATCGGCATACCGCTGGCCCCATTCATTGTCGTTGCCGGTGCCCTTGTAGGGGCCTTCGACCTCATTCGCGGGGGTGTAGGGCGTCACGCAGTTGTCCGGGCCGCCCTCACGCGCGATCAGGTCACGGGCAAAATCCTTTGGCTCCCAGCCCAGTTGCCGAACAATGGCGCCCTGATCGCGGATCAGCCATTCATCGTTGATCTGGTTGTTGATGGCGTGACAGTCCGCAAGGATGCGGTAGTGCAGTTTCTTGCCGGTGGGCGCGCCATAGACGCCGGGGTGAATATGCGTGGCGGTCGAATGCAGCCGGTGCGAGGACAGCATCCCCTCTTCCGGCGTGCCGGACCAGATCACATCCTCACCGTATAGGGTCCGGTCCGGGAACTCCGCCAGCGTCGCCATGGTGGCGCCGATCACCCCCTGGTTGCCCACGACAACAGAGGCGGGCGAACGCACGACGATATCGGGCGCGTAGTAGTGGTGCAGGGTCGCGATGCCGCGATCCTCCCAGATCTCCTTGGTGATGCCGATGATGTAGTCGGGAAAGTCTGTGAATTTGGCGTCGAAGCCTTTCATCGGGGTTGTCATTCGGGGGTCCATCCTTGAGGAATGCGGGCCGATCCGCGCAGGATCAGCGGCCCGTCAATTGTGATCTTCTGAGCGTTTTCCGCGTGGAAATCGGCGATATGGGCCAGCAGCGCCTTGACCGTTTCCTCGACCATCCGGTTGGCGCGCTGGCGCACCGTGGTCAGATTGTAGGCCAGCCATGAGGCGGGCGGGACATCGTCATAGCCCACAACCGAAACATCCCCCGGCACCGACAACCCCAGTTCAAAGCGGATCACGTCCATGACGGCAAAGGCCATGTGGTCGTTGGCGACAAAGACGGCATCCGGGCGGTCCGCGCGGCCAAACATGGCGCGCGCCGCCTCGCGCGCCGTGTCCACGTTGAAATTGCCCATCTCGCGGGCGTGCAGGTCGCGCCCGGCGGCGGCCAGACCAGCGCGGAACCCGGCCTCTCGGTCGCGCTGGGTCGAGGCGCCCTCCCAACCGGCGATATGGCCGATCCGCTCATGACCGCCCGCCAGCAGGAATTCGGCCACCCGGCGCCCGCCGCCGAAGTTGTCCGATGTGACGGCGGTGATCCCGTCGCGATCCTCGTAGCGGTTGAACAGCACCACCGGCACACCGGCTTGTTCACAGCGTTCGGCAATGTCCGAGGACATGGCGACAGAGGCCATGACGATCCCGTCGACCTGATAGTCGAGGATCTCCTCGACCACCTGATCGATGTTCCCGGCGGTTTGCGAGGCCATGAAGACAAGGACATGGTAGCCCTCAGCCTGCAGCGCGGTTGACAGTTTCTCCAGCGCTTCGGGATAGAAGTAGTTTTCCAGATAGGCGACCACCAGACCGATGATGCGGCTCTTGCCAGAGACCATCGCGCGGGCCAGCACGTTGGGTCGGTAGCCCAGTTCATCCGCCGCCTTGCGCACCTTTTCGATGGTCTTCTTGGACGCCGAGGCGCCGGGGGTGAAGACCCGGCTGACTGCGGACTGGCTGACGCCTGCGCGGGCCGCAACTTCGGCAGAGGTGACCTTGGCCTGTACCATCAGTCCGCCGTCCATCCGCCATCGACCATCAGGGATGAGCCGGTGACCAGCGCAGAAGCGTCCGAGGCCAGAAAGACTGCCGCCCCCATGATGTCCTCGACCTCGCCCACCCGGCCCAACTTGATCTTTTCCTCGACCCAGGCGCGGCGGTCGGGGCGGTCGAAGGTCTGCCTGGTCAGCGGCGTGACGATGAAGGTCGGGCAGATCGTGTTGACGCGGATGCCCATTGGTCCCCATTCGATGGCCATGGCCTTGGTAAAGCCCTCAACCGCGTGTTTCGACGCGCAATAGACCGCCCGGTCAATGCCGCCGACCTTGGCCATCTGGCTGGAAATCGTGATGATCGACCCGCCGATCCCGGCCTTGACCATGTTCTGGGCAACGCTGGTCGCAAGGAAATAGGCGCCTTTGACATTGGCATCCATGACCGCGTCATAATCCGCCGGATCGGTGTCCAGCGCCGGTCCGTGACGGGCCAGTCCGGCGGAATTGATCATGACGTCAACGGCCCCGATCGGCACCAGCGCCCTGCGCATTTCGTCGATATCGCTGACATCCAGCGGCAGAGGTTCCGCCGAATGTCCCGCGTCCAGCACCGCTTCAACCGCCTTTTTCAGCCGCTCGCGCCCGCGCGCGGCCATGATCACATGGGCTCCGGCCTCGGCCAGCGCCACCGCGCAGGCCAGCCCGATCCCCGAGGAGGCCCCGGCGACCAGCGCCCGTTTGCCGTCCAGTCGAAACGAAGGTGTGCGGGGCAGTTTCAATTCACCGTCCTCCCTTGCAGGCTGGAATAATCCACCATGACATGTGTGCGGTATGCCGGACGCTCTGTCAGCGCGGCGTAATAGGCGGTCAGGCCATCAGGCGCGTCACGCGGCAGGTCCAGCGTGAAATAGCGATAGAGCACATGGCCAAACCAGATGTCGGCCAGCGAAAGCCTGTCGCCCATCAGCCATGTCTTGCCTCCGCGCTGCGCCATGCCGATGGCGGCCAGACGTTCCAGCTCTCTCAACGCGGAAACCACTGCGGGCATGTCACGCCGGTCCGCCGGTGTGCGGTAGTAGGCCCAGAACACCGGCACCGTGAATGCGGCCCCGAAGCGGTGCTTGGCCCAATCCGCCCAGCTGTCACATTCGGGCGGATCGGTCATGATCTGCCCCTGCCCGTAGCGGCCCAGCAGATAGCGCAGGATCGCCGCGCTTTCGAACAGCGTCACGTCACCGTCCTGCAGCACGGGTACCTCGCCCATCGGGTTCATGGCCAGATACTCTGGCGTGTCGTTGCCGCCGAAGGCCCCGCCGACGTCGCGGCGATCGGGGGCAAGGCCAAGCTCCGCCGCACCCCACATGACCGCCTGCACATTGGAGGAGGTCGCCCGCCCATGGACGATCAGGCTCATGGCGCGCCGACCGGGAACGGAATGCGGCCCGGCACCCGTGCCTTGTTGAATTCGCGCAACCGGGCAAAGACATCGACGCCCAGCTGCCGATAGGCGTCCAGAATATCCACCATGACCCAGTTTTCGCGGATCTTGCCGTTCTCGATCCGCCAGAAGTCCAGCGAACGCATGGTGATCTTCTTGCCCGAGGGCGCGATCCCCATCCAGCCATCGTGGCTGACGGTCTGGATCATGTCGGGCCAGCCGGTCACGGCGGCGTAATCGCCGTCACCGAAGAAATGATAGGTGATGTCCTCGACGTATTTGCCACGGTCCGGCATGCCGTTGAGGAACGGAATTTGATGCCAGTTGCGGAAGCCTGCGATGCCGCGCCCCGTGCCAATGCCGGCCGGCCCGTACCAGTTCATCCGCTCATGCCAGAAGCGCGGCATCTCCATCACCTCCGGCCCGCCTTGGCTGGGGTGCTTTTTCATGTGGTTCAGCATCTCGATGATATGCTGTTGCGAGGCACCGGCCTTTTCCGCGTCCCAAGGGCCGGGAACGATCCCGTCCAGCGTCGCCGGGCCGGGGATGCAGAATTCGAGGCCAAGACTGGGCGCCATCGGCCAGGCCCTAGCCTGCATCATGACCTCGGGGATATCCCAGAGGGTCTGGATCTCGACCACGCGGCCCTCTTTGAAGCGGTAGAATTCATGGAACCGCATGTGGGTAAGGTGGCCGGTCGGCGGAATGTCCAGCCAAGGGCCGACGAAGGTGCCGTAATAATGCCCGCCGCAGCCGACCCAGTCATGGCCATGCTCATCGGCGCCGCCCATCACGATCCAGTCGCGGCGTTCAAGATCCGGCATCGCCGCCAGCAGCGGCGCATAGCAGGCGTCGAAATAGGCATCGACGTCATCGAAATCGCCAAACGGATGCGGCATGTGGATCACCGCACCGGGCGCGATGACCGCCTTCAGCGCGGCCCGGACGGCCGCGGCGTCGAAATCCACCATCGCCGCGCGCAGCGGTGCCAGGGCGGCTTTGTTGCTGGTATGTATGTCGGGCATCGGTCTTCTTTGGGTTTGAAAATACCTTGGGGTCCGGGGCAAAGCCCCGGTTCGACGGATGACTTCACTCGGCAGCGGTGCCGTAGGCCACGTTCTTGCCGCCATAGCGCCGGACGCGGATGTTGCATTGCTCGGCGTGGCCGACAAAGCCCTCCAGCATGCACAGGCGCGAGCCGTATGCGCCGATCATCGCCGCCGCCTCATCCGTGGTGACGCGCTGATAGCTGTGTGTCTTCAGGAACTTGCCGACCCAGAGGCCACCGGTGTAGCGCCCCGCCTTCTTGGTCGGCAGGGTGTGGTTGGTGCCGATCACCTTGTCGCCGTTCGCCACGTTGGTGCGGGGGCCAAGGAACAGCGCGCCGTAGCTGTGCATCTTCTCAAGATACCAGTCATCGCGGTCCGTCATGATCTGGACGTGCTCATAGGCCATGTCATTGGCGATCTGCAGCATTTCCTCATGCGTGTCGCAGAGGATCATGTCGCCGTAATCCTCCCAGCTGACGCGCGCCGTCTCGGAGGTGGGCAATATCTGCAAGAGACGGTCGATTTCGGCCAGCGTGTCTTCGGCCAGCTTGCGGCTGTTGGTGATCATGCAGGCGGGTGAGTTGTAGCCATGTTCGGCCTGGCCCAGCAGGTCCGTGGCGCAAAGCTCGGCATCGACGGTCTCATCGGCGATCACCATGGTTTCCGTCGGACCCGCGAAGAGGTCGATGCCGACGCGGCCAAAAAGCTGGCGCTTGGCCTCTGCCACGAAAGCATTGCCGGGGCCGACCAGCATGTGTACCGGCTCGATGGTCTCTGTCCCGATGGCCATGGCGCCCACGGCCTGAATGCCGCCAAGGGCGTAGATTTCATGCGCACCACCCAGATGCATGGCGGCGATCACCGCCGGGTTGGGTTCGCCTTTGAAGGGCGCGGTGGCGGCGGCGATGCGCGGCACGCCGGCCACGGTAGCGGTGGCCACCGACATATGCGCCGAGGCGACCATGGGAAACTTGCCCGCAGGCACGTAGCAACCCACCGATTGCACCGGGATATTTTTGTGCCCCAGCACCACGCCGGGCATCGTTTCGACCTCGATATCCGTCATCGAGGCCCGTTGCGCCTGCGCGAAGTTCATGACCTGCTTCTGCGCGAACTTGATGTCTTCCATGTCGCGGGCCGACACCTTGGACATCAGCCCTTCGATCTGGCCCGGGGTCAGGCGAAAGCTTTCGGGGCTGTAGTTATCGAACTTCTGCGACATCTCGCGCACGGCGGCATCGCCGCGTGTCTCGATGTCCTTCAGCGCGGCCTCGACGGTGCCGCGCACCTTGGCGTCATCCTCGGCGCGCTCGGCCTCGGGTTTGCCCTGCTTGAGATATGCGATAGCCATTTTCGTCTCTCCCATCCCGGACGAGGTGCCGGGACCCTTCCAATTGAAGTCCCGGCACAAAGGCCGGGACAGCTGTTACTCCGCCGCGGGCCGGGGCGCTTCGCGTTCACCGCGATCAAAGGCTTCCCAGCCTTCGCCGTTGAAGACGTCGACGCCCAGTTGCGCCAGCACATGCGGGAAATCGACCATCACCCAGTTGTCGGTGATCTTGCCGTCCTCGACCTTCCAGAAGTCCATGTAGCGGATCTGCACCCGCTTGCCGGTGGGGGCGACCCCCATGAAGGTGCCGGAATGCGTCGCCTCCTGCCGACCGAATGCCGCGGCCCATTCGCCCATGTAAAGGCGGGCCTCGTCGATGCAGGTCTTGTCGCTGAACGCCGCCTGAAAGGGGCGCTGCCAGTTGTCCTGAAACTCTTGCAGGCCGGTCTTGGTGCCGCAGCCGGTGTTGCCCATCCAGCGAAAGCCTGTCGCAAAGAACTGGCCGATATCTTCGATGCGGTGATCGTTGAGCCCGTCGACCATGCCTTCGATCACGGCGCGGGTTTCGTCTGTTTTGCTCATGTCCGTGTCTCGCGACAGGACCGCCTGTTCGGGGCGTGAACCTTTCATCTCTGTCTTCCTTCTTGAATGCCTTGGGGAGTTGGGGTGAACGGGGTCGCCCGCTCCAGAAAATCCCGGGGCATCCTGTTCAGGGCCGGATGGCGCGACAGGGCGTTATGACGGGCGGCGGAACTCATCCCTTGACCGCCCCGGCGGTCAGACCGCTGACGATCTGGCGCTGGAAGAACATCACGAGGATGAACAGCGGCACGGTGGCCGAGACCACGGCGGCGACCGCGAACATCACGTTTCCTTCGACCTGCGTGGTGCCAAGAAAGCTGGCAATGGCGGGGATCATGGTCTCGTTCTCGGAACTCAGCAGCATCGAGGTCACGGCAAAATCATTATAAGCCAGAAGAAAGCTGAACAGGCCGGTGGTGATGACGCCGGGCCACATCACCGGGATGATGACATGCCGGAAGGCCTGGAACCGGGTGCAACCGTCGACCATGGCGCTTTCGTCCATGTCCTTGGGGATGTTCAGGAAAAAGCTGTGCAGCATCCACAGGGTGAAGGGCTGATTGATCGCCACCAGCACGATGATCGTGGTGGGCAGGATGCCCCAGACGTTCCATTCGAAGAACGGCAGCAGATAGCCCGAGACCAGCGTGATATGCGGCATGGCGCGAAAGACCAGCGCCGCCATCAGGATCCAGAAGGCGTATTTCTTGCCCGACCGCGCCAGAGCGTAACCACCCAGCGTGCCGAAGGTCAGCGAGATGATGACGGTGAAGAAAACGACGATGCAGGTGTTCAGCACCGCGCGCCAGAATTCCTCTTGCACCCATGCGCCGTAATAGCCCTTGCCTGTAAAGGCGCCGCCAGTTTCGGCGAGGGTGTTGGTGCCGCGCAGGGCGTTCATCCAGTCTGCCTTGGAAAAGAAGTCCGCCTGCACCTTGAAGCTACCCCAGAGGGTCCAGAGAAAGGGAAAGGCGGCAACGATCAGCCAGAGGGCGACCAGCGCAAAGGAAATGACGGTCAGCGGCGTGATGCGGTCGAGGGCCTTGGTGCTCATGGGGTCTCTCCTCAGTGCGCCTTGCGGTTGTAGTTGCGCCATGTGCGGATCAGCACCGGGGTCAACAGGATGGCCACGCCGATGATGGTCATCATCGAGGTCGCGCCGGCGGAGCCGTAGAGCGGGTTGCCGCTTTCACGGAGGTCGTTGAAGATCACGTAGGACAGAGAGGTCGCGTGGGCCTGCGCCTGAAAGCTGACGATGGGTTCGAACACGCGGAAGTTGTCCATCAGCTGGATCAGCGTCACGAAGGTCACCAGCGGCATCAGGTGCGGGATGGTGACATAGCGCATCCGCTGCCAGGTGGTCGCGCCGTCGATCATCGACGCCTCCATCGTGTCCTTGGGCACGGTTTGCAGACCCGCGTAGAAGACGATGAAGCTGAACGGCAGCGAGTGCCAGACGCCGTAGACCATCAGCATGACCCATGTCAGCGTGGGCGAGGCTTTCAGGCTGAGAGAGGGATCGTCGAAGATCCGCTGCAGCGTGGCCCCGATGACGCCGTCGCCATCGACCATCCAGAACAGGATCAGCGCGCCCACCAGCGGGGTCACGATCATGGGCAGGAGCGAGACAAAGATCGTCGGCCCCTTCAGCAGCTTGGGCAGCCTGTTCACCCCCACCGCCACGGCCAGCCCGAGGATCAGGACAAAGGGCGTCACGATTGCGGTATAGGCGATGGTGAAGGTCAGCGCCTTGTAGAACGGCAGGTTGTAGACCCGGTTCCAGAAGGTGCCGAGACTGTCGCTGTTGCGCCATTCCTCGGCCACTTCGGACAGAGCAAGGTGCGAGCGATTGAAATAGGTGCCCAGCCCGTTGAACTTGCCCAGCGGCTGCGCCTCGCGCAGGGCGCGGGTGGCCTCCTGATCCACCTCGGAGGTGGTTTCACAGCCAAACGGCCCGCAGCTTTCGGAGACGACCAGTACCTGTTCGTGCTGGATATGCAGCGACTGGATGAACACCGAGACGATCGGCAAGGCGATGAACAGGAGCATCGCCGAAAGCGTCGGCAGGATGAACCAGAAGAAGGTACGGTCTTTCATCGCGAAGCGCTCCGTGGGGTTGGCAGGTACGCGCCCCGGATCAGTGCCCGGGGCGCGTCGTTGTCGGTTACTGCAGGAAGCCCGCTTCCTTGGCAGCCGTGGTGTAGGCGGCCTCGACGTCCTTGAGCGCCTGCTCCGCGCTTTCCTCACCCTTGAGGAAATCCACCAGTTCGGCGCCCAGCGCGTTATGCATCAGGCCGATCTGCGGGATCATCGGATAGGGTTTGGCCCCGCCGCGTGCCGTGGCCGCAACACCTGCCGCCGCGGCGCCCGGGGTGAACCCGTCCAGCAGCCATACCGCGTCGTCATTGTTGGCCTTGACCATTTCCGGGGTCATGCCGCTGACCAGTGCGGCAAAGGTGGCCTCTGCCTCTGCGTCGCTGACGTTGCGCGAAATGGTGATGCCGTCCCACCACAGGGTCGCGCCGGGGATGCCGCCCGGATCAACCGACGGGGCGGCGGTGAGCACGGTATTTTCGCGGACTTCGGGCAGTGCGCCGTCCTCGTCAAGGATGGCCGACCCGCGAGAGCCCCACATGATGCCCAATGCCGCATCGCCCGCTTCCCACAGGCCCTGCGTTTCGTTCGAGGCATGGGTCAGGTGATCGGGGTGCGTGTATTCTATCAGCCTGGCCATCGTTTCCAGCGCGGCGATACCCGCTTCGCTGTTGACCTTGGGCTCTGCCGTGCCCGGCTCAAAGAATTCGCCCCCCTGCGCGAGGAAGAACAGGTTGAAGGTCTCGCCGAGGTTCCAGCCCGTCTGCATGTTCATGACGATCGGGTATTCCATGATACCGGCGGCGCGGATCTTTTCGGCGGCGGCCACAACTTCGTCATAGGTGGCGGGAATGCCCTCTACTCCGGCCTCTGCCAGAATGTCCTGACGAGCATAGAGGTGCTGCGAGTTCGCCATGAAGGCCACCGCCATCACCTTTCCACCGATGGTGATCAGCTGCGATTTCCTGATGTTGGCGCCGTATTTCTCGACCAGGTCATCCAGCGGACGCACCAGATCATCGTTCATCAGCTGCGTCAGGGTCGAGTTGGCGAGGATGACGCTGGTGTATTCAGCCGGATCGGGCGTCAGCGCGGCATTCATGATCTGGCGCGCTTCGGTGGTGTGATTGCGGGTGAATTCCGCCGCCGCTGCAGCGCAGTTCGCCTCCGCCTGATCGGCGATGGCATGGATCGCCGGGAAATCGCTGGCGAGGATGCGGATCGACTGGCCTTCGGGGCCACAGTCGACACCGTGGCCCGCGGCAAAGGCCGCCGTTCCCATCAGGCCCGCCACGGCCCCGGTGATGGCGATCTTCTTCAAAAACATTTTTTTCTCCCTGTTTTCTGTTGGTCGGGTGCGCCTTGCAATCGCGCACCTCGGGGTCTCCCCGGGTGATCCGCCCGGGAATAGCGCTGGGGGCCTAGGCCCCGATGCGGGCACCTGTTTGTCCGTCGAACAGGTGGCAATGGTCAGAGGGGACGTGGATTGAAACCATGTCTTGGATTTCCGCCCGGTAATTCTTGTCCGCGCGCACGCTGACCAGCGTGCCGCCGATGCGCACCGTGACCATCGTGGCATCCCCGAGCAGCTCGAGCGTGTAGATCGGCGCGTTGATCTGGCCGCCGCTTTCCACGACCGACGCATCCTCGGCCCGGAACCCCAGTGTCATCTTGCCATCCGGGGCCGAAAGCCCGTCGATCCGGACGTTGGGCGCGCTAAAGCTGCCGCCAGCCATGCTGCCCTCGATCAGGTTCATGGCCGGGCTGCCGATAAAGCTGGCGACAAAGGTGTTGGCGGGGTTGTCGTAGATTTCCGTCGGGCTGCCGACCTGCTGAACGATGCCTTTTTCCATCACGACCACCCGGTCGGCCAGCGTCATCGCCTCGATCTGGTCATGGGTGACATAGATCGTTGTGACGGAAAGCTCGTGGCTGAGGTTCTTGATCTGCGCACGGGTCGACACTCGCAGCTTGGCGTCGAGGTTCGACAGCGGCTCGTCCATGAGAAAGACATTGGGTTCGCGGACGATGGCACGGGCCAGCGCCACGCGCTGCCGCTGACCGCCGGACAGTTCAGCGGGTTTGCGGTGCAGGAAGTCGTCCAGTTCCACCATGGCCGAGGCGCGACGCACCTTTTCGTCATGGCTGGCGGGGTCGATGCCGCGCACTTTCAACGGAAAGCGGATGTTGTCGTAGACGTTCATGTTCGGGTACAGAGCATAGCTCTGGAACACCATGGCCACGTCCCGATCCTTGGGCTCGAGGTTGTTGACCTTTTTTCCGCCGATCAGGATTTCGCCTTCGGTCGGATCCTCCAGCCCTGCGATCATGCGCATGGTCGTGGTCTTGCCGCATCCGGACGGCCCCAGAAGAACAAGAAACTCACGGTCTGCGATGGTCAGGTCAAAGTTGTCGACGCCGACAAAATCGCCCCACCGCTTGCCGACATTGCGCAACTGGATTTCGGCCATCTGGCATCTCCCTATGGGCTGCGTCACTGATTTTGCATACGCTTGCAAAGAGGCTAGACAAAGCCGCGGCGAGTTGGCAAGATTTTTTTGCAAGCGTATGCATGGAGCCCAGAGAGATGGTTGATTTTCAGGCAGAAAAACTTTTGGTCCGGGAATTTTACCGCCGGCTGGATGGCGCAAACATTCAGAACCTACCTGCGATTCTGGCTGAATACACGACAGATGACTGCCTTTGGCGAGGGTTCCACCCGTTCAACGAACTGACCGGACCGGAAGAGATTGCAGAGCGATTCTGGCAACCGTTTCGTCAGTCGCTGACCCGGATGCAGCGCCGCATGGATATCTTCATGGCCGGCCGGAATGAGATGGACGGCTTCTCCTCGACCTGGGTTGTGTCGATGGGCCACCTGATGGGCCTGTTCGACCAGACGTGGCTGGGCATCGCGCCCACGGGCAAGATGGCCTTTCTGCGCTATTGCGAATTCAACCGGGTTGAAGGGGGTAAGATCGTCGAGACGTCGATGTATTTCGACATTCCCCACCTGATGATGCAGGCCGGGTTGCAGCCCTTTCCGCCGCAGACCGCCGCGCATCTAGTGCAGCCGGGGCCGATCACCCATGACGGCCTGCTGTTCGATCCACAGCCGGAGGAGGTGGGCACCACCACGCTGGCCACCATCAACGCCATGATCGGAGACCTTGGGACGTGGCAGCTTGGCCTGCCTCTGGAAGAGGAATTGGCGCGCACATGGACCGACGACATGATCTGGTGGGGACCGGCGGGCATCGGCGCGACCTACACGATCGAACGCTACGCCAAACAGCATTCGGCCCCTTTTCGCGCGGCCTTTACCGACCGTTCCAAGACAAAGCACCTGTGCCGGATGGCAGAGGGACATTTTGGCGGGTTCTTCGGCTGGCCCAACTTCACCGCGCGTCACAAGGGCGGTTTCATGGGAATGCCGGGATCGGATGTGCCGGGAGAGATGCGAGTGATCGACATCTACCGGCGCGACGGCGACAAGCTGGCCGAGAACTGGATCTTCATCGACCTGCTACATTTCTGGAAGACGCAGGGCGTGGACATCCTTGAACGGATGAAAACCGTGCCGCGTACCTGAGGGGTCAGCCGGTTTCTGCCTTTCGGGGCTCGCCAATGGGCAGGCGGAACGAAAGAACCGCCCCCTTGTCGGATGCTTCGACCATCACCCGACCACCGTGCAATTGCGCCACCTGTTCGACGATGGACAGGCCCAGACCGCTGCCCGCACCGGGCTGCAACTGGCCAAAGCGGCTAAACACCTTTTCCGCATCCGCCGGTGTCAGGCCCTTGCCGTCGTCGGACACGCGGACGACGGCCATGCCATCCTCGGCGGAGGTCGCGACGGCGATGGCGGTCAGGCCGGGCCCGCCGTGTTGCAATGCGTTGTCGATCAGGTTTCCGATCGCTTCGCCCACCAGCACCCGCTCGCCCGCCACCGGCAGGGGGCTATCATGACGCTCGAAGGAAAAGCTCAGGTCGCGGGACAGGATTTCTGGCGCGATGTCCGAACAGACCTGTTCCACCTGTTCGTTAAGGTCAAAAACCTCGTCGCCAAGACCGACGCCGTAGCGCAACCGCTCCAGCGACAAGAGCTGCTGGGCCAGACGCGCGGATTTGCGGGCCGCACCGATGAGTTCCTGCTCTCGCAACCGGCGTTCGGCCGGGTCGGCAACCGTCGGCAGCGCCTCAGCCATGGACAGCAGGGCCGAGGCCGGGTTGCGCAACTGATGCGCAGCGTCCGAGATGAAAGCCTGATGCGACTGGATGCTGGCGTCGACCTGCCCCAGCAGCCGGTTCAGAGTGGCAACGATCCCCTCTACCTCCTGCGGGACGGGACGGCGGATGCGGGACAGGTCATCCGGCGTCCGCGTCTCGATCGCCTGCTGCAGGTCACTGAGCGGTCTCAGACCCAGTTTCACGCCGAACCAGACGACGACCGCCAGCGTCATGATCAACCCCGCCATCAGGATGACCGCCCTGCGCGCAAGCTCTACCGCAAAGGCGTCGCGATCAGCGACGCGCTGCCAGACCGTGACGACGCTTTGCCCCGTCAGATTTCCGATGATCGTTGTTTCGGTCATGCGCAGCAGGCGCACCGGCTCGCCCTTGTAGACCGCGATCCGGTACTCGGGCACACCCGGCACACCGTCAAAGGCCCCGACGGGCGGATAGGCATAGCCGGTGACGTAAACACCGCCCGGTCCCGTCACATGATAGAAAACCTCGCCCCCGCCCGCGTCGGAAATCAGGTCGCGGGTGCGCGGCGACAGCGCATCGCCTTCGGAAATCGTGACATCCCGCGAAATGGCAAGCGCCGCAGACAGAAGGCCGCGGTCAAACAACTGCTCTGCCGTGGCCTGCGCGACCTCGTACCGCCAGATGCCCAGCAGGACCGCCACCACAAGCAAGGGCGAGACGATCAGAACGAACAGCCGCTGTCGCAGGGACAGGGCGCGGTCGCTCACGCCTCTGTCTCCAGCATGTAGCCAAGGCCGCGCGCGGTCTTGATCCGGATGCCGTGCCGTTCGATCCGGCGGCGCAGGCGCGACACATGCGGCTCGACCGCACTATCGTCCACATCTGCCCCGGTGCCGTAGACATGCGCCGTCAGTTGCGCCTTGGACACGATGCGGCCGCGCCGTTCCACAAGACATTCCAGCACCGCGATCTCACGTCGGGGGACGTCAAGCGGCTGATCGCCCTGCATCAATTGCCGACTGGTGCGGTCAAAGACCAGCCCGCCCAGAACATCCCGCGCCGAAAACACCAGATCCTTGCGACGGGCCAGCGCACGCAGGCGCGCCTCCAGCTCATCCATCTCGAACGGCTTGGTCAGATAGTCGTCGGCACCGCTGTCCAGACCGGCGACCCTGTCCTGCGTATCGCCGCGTGCAGTCAGCAGGATCACCGGCGTCCCGTCCCCGGCGCTGCGCATGCCGCGCAACACCGCCAGACCGTCCTGCCCGGGCAGGTTGATGTCCAGCACCACAAGGTCCGCGCCATCGCGGGCCAGAAAATCCGCAGCGTCCCGGCCGTCATGAAGAACGTCCACGGAATGCCCCCGGTCCCGCAATCTGTGGGCGATCCCGCTGGCAAGCTCCACGTTGTCTTCTATGACTGCTATGCGCATAGTCGTTTTTTCTCCGGTCTGCGCAAGTTTCACGCAAGGTTGAAACGGCAGATTGCCCGCCATTGGAGGAGGGATTCGTTCCCTGAAGAATACGCAATCGCATCGGCGGGGACACACCCGTCTGATCCAATACGTCCATGGGAGGACACCAATGACCATCAAGTATCTCGCAAACACCGCCGCAGCCGTCGCATTGCTGGCGACCCCTGCTCTGGCCGAGGTCGATTTCTCGGGTAAGACCATCGAGTGGGTGATCCCCTTCTCGGAAACCGGCGGTTCGGCCAAATGGGCCAACTTCTTTGGCCCGCTACTGTCCGAAGAACTGCCGGGCAACCCCACCGTTGTCGTAAAGTTCATGCCGGGCGCAGGCTCGACCAAGGGCGCCAACTGGTTCCAGGACCAGAAGCACGACGATGGCACGCTGCTGTTCGGCACCTCCGGCTCGACGCAATTCCCCTACCTGCTGGGCGATCCCCGCGTGCGCTATGAATACAGCGACTGGACCCCGGTCATGGCATCGGGCACCGGCGGCGTGGCCTACCTGAACCCCGAGGATGGCGCCAAGTTCGACGGCTCCGCCAACGGCCTGAAGGACATCGACTTCATCTATGGTTCGCAGGGCGCAACCCGTCTGGACCTCGTCCCGCTGCTGGCTTGGGAAATGCTGGGCATGAACGTCGAGCCGGTCTTTGGCATCAAGGGCCGTGGTGACGGTCGCCTGATGTTCGAACGCGGCGAAGCCACCATCGACTATCAGACCTCGTCCGCCTACCTTGGCGCCGCGGCGGAACTGGTCGCTCAGGGCAAGGCCGTTCCGATGATGACCTGGGGCGCGCTGAACGAAAACGGCGACATCGTCCGTGACCCGACCTTCCCGGACATCCCGACCTTCAAGGAAGTCTGCGAAGCGACCGACGGTTGCGAAACTTCGGGCGAGGCATGGGACGCATGGAAAGCCTTCTTCATCTCCGGTTTCCCGGTGCAGAAGATCGCATTCCTGCCGGGTGACACGCCGCAGGACGTGGTTGACGCCTACACCGCCGCCTTCGACGCAGTGCGCAAGCGGGACAACTTTGCCACCATCGCCGCCAAGCGCGTGGGCAAATACGACGTCTTCGTCGGTGAGGGCGCGAAAAAGGCCACCGTGGCCGGCACCACCGTGTCGCCCGACGCCAAGGCATTTGTGACCAACTGGCTACAAGAAGCTTATGGCGTCACGCTGAAGTAAGCGTGACCACCTGCGGCCCCGGGATACCCCGGGGCCGTCTTTCCCTTTTCACATATTGAAAATCGAGGGGCTGCGATGGACACGTTCGCAACCGCCCTACCGGCACTCGCCGATGCATGGGCGCTGATCCTACAACCTGTTGTGCTTGGTTATCTTGTCCTTGGCGTCGTGATGGGCCTTGCCGTGGGTGTCTTTCCCGGCCTTGGCGGCATCGCCGGCTTGTCGCTGCTTCTGCCGTTCATGTTCGGGATGGACCCCGTTCTAGGTCTTGCGCTGATGATCGGCATGGTGGCCGTGGTTCCGACCTCTGACACCTTCGCCTCTGTCCTGATGGGAATTCCCGGATCTTCTGCCTCTCAGGCGACGGTTCTGGACGGTTTCCCGCTGGCCAAGAAAGGCCAGGCGGCGCGGGCGCTGTCGGCGGCCTTTACCTCTTCGTTGTTCGGCGGATTGGTTGGCGCGCTGTTCCTGACGCTGTTCATCCTTGTGGCGCGGCCCATCGTGCTGGCCTTTGGCCTGCCCGAAATGCTGATGATCACGGTTCTGGGCCTTTCGATGGTCGCGGTTCTGGCCGGGCGCGTGGCGCTCAAGGGACTGGCGGCGGCGGGCCTTGGCATGATGATCGGCACCATTGGCGAGGCCGACGCAGGCGGCAGCTTGCGCATGGCCTCTTATGACATTCCCTATCTGACAGACGGTCTGAAGCTGGTGATCGTAGGCCTTGGCATCTTTGCCGTGCCGGAAATCATCAGCCTGCTGCGGCAGGACCGGTCCATCGCCAAGGACGCCAAGCTGGGTGCCGGCTGGGGCGAGGGCGTCAAGGACTGGGTCGCCAACAAATGGCTGTCCGTGCGCTGCTCTCTGATCGGCGTTCTGGTTGGTGTCATTCCGGGTCTGGGCGGGTCGGTCGTCGACTGGATCGCCTATGGTCACGCGGTGCAGACCACCAAGGACAAGTCGAACTTCGGCAAGGGTGAAATCCGCGGCGTGATCGGGCCGGAAAGCTCGAACAACGCCAAGGAAGGCGGCGGCCTTGTCCCGACCCTGCTGTTCGGCATCCCCGGCTCCGGCTCCATGGCGATCTTCATCGGGGCCATCGCGCTGCTGGGATCCGGCGACATCGAGGTCGGCCCGTCGATGCTGCGCGACAACCTCGACATCACCTATTCGATTGTCTGGCTGCTGGCGCTGGCGAACGTGGTGGGCACCCTGCTCTGCATCGCAGCCTCGGGCGGCATCGCCAAGCTGACGACCATTCGCTTTACCTACCTTGCACCGTTCCTGTTCATGCTGATCTCCTTCGCGGCGTTCCAGTCCGGGCAGAACTTCGAAGACCTGCTGGCGCTCTTTTCCATCGGCCTGATCGGGATCTTCCTGCGCCGGTTCGACTGGTCGCGCCCGGCCTTCCTGATCGGCTTCGTGCTCTCCAACCCGGTCGAGAAATTTTCGAACCAGGCTTTCCAGATCGCGTCGTTCCGGTTCCGCAAGTCGTTCGAAGAGGGCATGGACTACATCTTTTCGCCCATCGTGATCATCCTGATCATCGTCACCGTGGTGTCCGTCGTTCTGGGCATCCGTCAGGCGAAAAGCATCATGGCAGAGGGCGACGTGAAATCCGGATCCAAGCGCGCGCCGATGATCTTCCTGCTGGTCATCGTGGCCTACCTGGTGGTGGCACTGTTCAACGCCCACATGATCCCCGACTACAACCTGACGGACAAGATCGTGCCGCTGGTGATTGGCGGGATCGCCTTTGGCTGCTGCCTGATCATGCTGGTGCAGATGATGATGCGCCCGGAAACGGATGTGATCTTTGCCGACAAGGAAGTGGCTGGAGAAGACGCAGATGCACCTTATGGCCTGTGGTCGACGCTGGCATGGTTTGCCGGTCTGATCGCCGCCACGTGGTTCGTGGGCTTCATCCTTGCTCTGGTCGGGTTCCTGATCGCCTTCCTGCGGGTGCGGGCGCAGGCCTCGTGGGAGAAGACGCTGATCCTGACGGCGGCGGGCATCACCCTGATGTGCGTCATGGCATGGTCGCTGAACCGCGACTTCCCGCCGGGCCTGCTGCAGTCCTATGCGGATCTGCCCTGGCCGCTGAAATGATCCTGCTTCGGGGCCCCTTTTGAGGGGCCCCGAAACCCATTCCAGCCCAGCTGCTGCGGGGCACACGTCACGCGATGAGCCGTGACAAAAACCACAGAGACGGACACGAAAACCGACATGACCCAGACCGGTATCCCCTTTGTTTTCATGCGCGGCGGCACCTCGCGCGGGCCCTATTTCAACCGCGCCGACCTGCCCGAAGACCGCGAAACGCTGGCGCAGGTGCTGATTGCGGCCCTGGGCTCTGGCCACCCGATCAACATCGACGGCATTGGCGGGGGCGTCGCCGTGACCACAAAGGTCGCCATGCTGTCCATGTCCGACGATGACTGGGCGGATATCGACTATTTCTTTGCGCAGGTCTCCGTTGAGGATCAACTGGTCGATTTCAAACCGACCTGCGGCAACATCCTGTCCGGCGTCGGGCCCGCCGCCATCGAGATGGGGCTGATCCAGCCGTCCGGCGACGTGACAGAGGTCAGGATCCGTGCGGTGAACACCGGAGCCAAGGTGTTGGCCAAGGTGCAGACGCCCGGCGGCGAAGTCACCTATGATGGCGATACAGAGATTGCGGGCGTTCCCGGCAGCGCCGCGCCGGTTGCGCTGAGTTTCATGGGGGTCGTGGGGTCGTCGACCGGGAAGTTCCTGCCCACCGGCAACCTGCGGGATGAAATCGACGGGATCGAGGTCACCTGCATGGACGTAGCCATGCCCATGACCATCGCCCCCGCCGCGGACTTTGGCCTGACCGGCTATGAAACCGTGGCCGAACTGGACGACAACAAGGACTTCTTTGCCCGGATGGAGGCCGTGCGCCTGAAGGCGGGCGAGTTGATGGGCATGGGCGATGTGTCCAAATCTGTCACCCCCAAGTTCGGCCTGCTGGCCCCGGCCCGGGACGGTGGCACCATCGCAACGCGCTATTTCATGCCGTGGAACACACATCCCAGCATGGCGGTCACTGGGTCTCAGTGCCTCGCCTCCTGCGCGTTGACTCCGGGCACCGTGGCCGACGGCCTGCTGAACCGCCCCAACGAAAACCCCGCGAATGTGGTGTTGGAACACGCGTCAGGCACCATCGAGGTGCTGGTCGATTTCGATACCAGCGATGGCTTCGCCCTCAACTCTGCCGGTCTCTTGCGCACCGCGCGCAAGCTGGCCGAGGGCAAGGTCTTTGTCCCCTCCCGCATCTGGAAAGGCGTCTGACATGCCGATCATGAACCTACTCGTCGCCTTCAACGGCTCCGAAGCCTCGGAGGCTGCCCTGCGCTATGCCGCCTCTCTGGCGCGCACCCGCGGCGCCCATGTGCGCGCGATGCTGGCGCATTCGACGCATGAAACCTTCGACACCCGGTCCCGCTGGATCCCGGCAGAGGCCCGCACCCTGCTGGCCGAGGCGAAATCCGGCATCCTGACCGCGATCGAAGCCCGGTTCGAGGTATTGCGCGGTGAGTTGGACCTTGGCGATGCGCTCAGCTACGAGGTGCGCGCAGGCCGCGTCGACAAGACCCTGTCCGAGGCCGCCCGCGCCTACGACATGATCCTTGTCGGCCGCCCGATGGAAGGCGATGACGAACATGTCCGCCTGCACCCCGACAAGATCGCATTGTTGTCAGGACGTCCGGTGATCGTGGTACCCGACGGCTATGACACAGAGGCCCGCCACAGCCACGCCGCGCTGGCATGGGATTGCAGCCGCGCCTCTGCACGCGCGCTGTCCGACAGCCTGCGCCTGCTGGAAGATCAGGGCAAGGTCAGCGTGCTGACCGTGGGCGAGATCGAAGGACTGGACGACCTGATGGTCCACCTCTCACGCCATGACGTCGAGGCGGTGCATCACGGCTGGCCCGAAGGGCATGCCGTCGCCCAGTCGATCCTGAACTATTGTGAACGGCACGACCCCTCGTTGCTGGTCATGGGCGCCTATGAACACTCCAAGTTCCGCGAAGATCTGTTGGGCGGCATGACCGCCAGCGTCCTGCGGGACGTCAAAATCCCCGTCCTCCTGTCGCACTGAGGAAACTGAACATGTCCGAATACGCTCAACTCCGCTCCGCTGCGGCGGCACTTGAGGCCCTGCGCAACGACCTTGTGCAGAAGATCGAAACGTCGAAAGGCGATACCCGCACACTGGATGACCTGCACCGTCGTGTCAGCAAGGCGCTGAAGGCCCTGTCCTGCGAAGGGTGATTGCGGCCTCAGACCCGTTGATTTGGCCCCGGCAACCTGTGTACCATTGTATGCAGAGCTGATCTGCCGAGGTGCCTCGATGACCGCCACTGAAGAAATCGCCGAAGCCGGCCGCGCCCTGCGCGCGGCGCTGGCCTATCTGTCCGATGAACTGGCCAGCTATCCCGGCCCGGTCGCGGGCTGCGATGCGCAATACACGCATCTCTTGGCAACGCGCAGCCGCGTCCGCAAAGCGCTGAACGCGCTGGATGCAGAGGTCTTTGTCGCCACGCCGCGCACCCTGCGGCCCGGCGCGGGAGTGGAAAGCCGGTGAAAGTTCATATTCTAGACGATTGGTTCGACACCCTGCGCCACCTGCCCTGCTTCGACCTGCTGGACGGGCATGAGGTCACGGTCTGGACCGATCATGTGGACGAGGACACACTGGTCGAACGGCTGCCAGTGGCCGAGGCGCTGATCCTGTTCCGCGAACGCACGACCGTCACGCGCAGCCTGATCGAACGCCTTCCCAATCTGAAACTGCTGTCACAACGCGGCGCCTATCCGCATGTGGACGTGCCCGCCTGCACAGAAAACGGCGTGTTGTTCTGTTCGAAAACCGGGGCAGAGGGCGCAAATTATGCCGCCGCGGAACTGACCCTTGGGTTGATGCTGGCCGCCATGCGCCAGATCCCGCAGCAGATGGCCTCGGCCAAGGCGGGGCATTGGCAGATGGGCGTGGGCAAGACGCTGCGCGGGCGGACGCTAGGCCTCTATGGCTATGGCAAGATCGCCCGCGCCGTCGCCGACTATGCGCGCGCCTTCGGGATGAAGGTGCTCTGGTGGTCGTCCGAGGCTGGCCGCGAACGTGCAAGAGCGGACGGCGAGACCGTGGCCGCCAGCCGCACTGCCTTTTTTGCCGACAGCGACGTGGTGTCGGTCCACCTTCGGCTTACGCCCGAGACGCGCGGAATCGTCACCGCCGAGGACCTGTCACAGATGCAACCCGGCGCGCTCTTCGTGAACACCTCGCGCGCGGGATTGGTGGCGCAGGGCGCGCTGTTGGCAGCGCTGAATGCGGGGCGGCCCGGAATGGCGGCGGTGGATGTCTTTGACACCGAACCCCTGACCGATCCCACCGACCCGCTGCTCGCGCATCCCAATCTGATCTGCACGCCCCATATCGGCTTTGTCACCGAGGACGAGTTCGACAAGCAGTTCACCGATATTTTCGAACAGGTGCGGGCCTATGCGGCGGGGGAACCGATCCACATGATCAACCCGGAGGTGCGGACCGCCGCCGGATGATCCCCGCCACGATCGGCGCGCCCAAGATCACCAACACGATGCGCGTCAGGTGGTGGGTGATGACGAACCCAAGGTCGGCACCGGTGACGATGGCCAAGACCGTCATCTCGGCCTGGCCGCCCGGAGCGAAGGCCAGGAAGGCCTCGACCGGCTTGCCAAGACCGAATGCCGTCACCGCGCCGGAAAACACGGCAGCCAGAACCGCAAGAACAAAAACATAAGCCACCCCGGCGGCGACAACGCGGGTCAGCTCGCGCCATGTCACGCCCAAGAAGTGCATGCCGATCCCGCAGCCGATGAAGAATTGCGCGGCAAGGATCGCCTCAGCCGGCGGGCGAATGTGGATCAATCCGGCCAGCGACAGCGCTGAGGTGACGAGCATCGGGCCAAGGATGGACGCACCGAACAGGCCGATCTTTTCCCCACCCTTCCAGCCGATCCATGCGGCAAGGACCATCAGCAGAAGTTCCAGCGGCGGGATTTCGGCGGCGGGCGCGCCGATCGGATTGGTCAGGCCGACCCCGTGAGAATGCGTCAGGTAGAAAGGCGCAACCGTCACGATAATCAGAACCCGTGTGGCATGGATCAGCGACAGGGCGCGCGGATTGCCGCCCGCCTCAGTTCCGAAGATCACCATGTCCTGCAGGCCGCCCGGCATGGCCGCGTAATAGGCGGTGGGCGCGTCGAAGCCCCACACCCGGCGAAAGAACGGCACACCGACCAGCCCGATCAGCAGAATGAACAGCGGCACCAGCGCGATGGACAGCGCCATGCGCGGCAATTCGGCAAAGAGCGCAGGCGTGATCGACGCCCCGACCGCCACACCCAGGATTGTCCGCGCGCCGACCGAGACCTGCCCGAAGCCTTTCAGCGGCAGATGCAGCAAAGCACCGGCCAGGCAAAAGCTCATCGGACCGAAAAGGAAGGGGAGCGGCAGGCCGAGCGCCCAGAACACCGCCGTTCCGAGAGCGGCAAGGGCAAAGGTCAGGGCGCGGTGGGCCAACGGCGACAGAGTGTCGAGTCGATTGCGCATGACGGCGTCCTTCCCTTGATTGACGGAAATTGCATACGCCTGTATGCAATAGAATACAAGACGCCGGAGGAAGAACATGCAAGGCGATGACGACGGCCAGACACAGCAGGGAAACTCAGCCTATCGCCGCCTGCTGGACGAAATCCGCGAAGGCGGCCTGCTGCCCGGTGACCGCTTGCGCGAGACGGAATTGGCCGACCGCCTTGGCGTCTCCCGCACCCCGGTGCGCGAGGCCATTCGGCAGCTCGAGGCGGATGGTCTTGTCGCCCATGTGCCGCGCATCGGCGCCTCTGTCCGGCAGCTGGATTATTCCGAGGTCATGGAGCTATACGAGATGCGCGCGGTGCTTGAAGGCACCGCCGCCCGGCTGGCGACGCGGGCGGCATCGGATGTGGAATTGCAGGAAATGGCAGTGCTGAACGATCAGATCGCGCAGGCAGCAACCGGGGCAGAGGCGGCGCGCCTGAACCGCATCTTTCATGCCACGCTTCTGGATGCAGCCAAGAACCGCTTTCTCAGCCGATCCATGCAGTCGTTGCAGAAGTCCCTTTTGATCGTCGGCCCTTCTCAGCTGTTGAACACTGTTCGGGCAGAGGATGCGATCGCCGAACATGCGCGCATCATGGCAGCGCTGACAGCCCGCGATGGCGAAACCGCCGAGATCCAGATGCGCCGCCATATCGAGGCCGCCCAGCGCGCGCGCATCCGAACGCTGCGCGAAAGGGACCGCGCCATCGAGACCGATTGACCTGACGTCTACAGCGCCGCCACCGCCTGCGCGGCCTTGGCCACCGCGGCGCGGGTCTGCTGCAGATCGGCGTCTGTCAGGGCCAGCGATGGGTACAGCTTGCCCGCGGATTTGAAGATGCCTTCTGCCCGCAGAACCGAATTCCACGTCTCGGACGCCTTCGGCTGACGGTGACGCGCGTTGCGGTAATCCGTGACATTGTGGTCGGTAAAGTAGATGTCAAACAGGGTCGGGTCGCCGCAGATGCGATGGGCCACGCCCACCTCCGTCAGGGCCGCGCCCTGCACGTCCATCAATTCCTGCCCCAGCGCACGCAACCGGTCATACTGTCCGGGACGGCGCAGCACCTCCATTGTTTTCAACCCGGCGGCAGAGGCCACGGGATTGCCCGACAGCGTGCCCAACTGCATCAGCCACTTTTCGGCCCCCACCGCGCCCTTGTCGAAATGCGCCATGATCTCGACCGAGGCCCCAAGCGCGGCAAGGGGAAAGCCGCCTCCGATGATCTTGCCCAGAGTGCAGATATCGGGCGTGACACCATAGCGTTCCTGCGCGCCACCGTAGGCGAGGCGGAAACCGGTGACGATCTCGTCAAAGATCAACAGGACCCCGTGTTTGGTACAGAAGTCGCGCAAGCCTTGCAGGAAACCCGGTTGTGCCGGAATGATCCGTTGCAAAGGCTCCACGATGATGGCGGCAACATCGGTGTGTTCATCCAGCAGGGAAGCGACCGCCTCCAGATCGTTGAACGGCGCGATCAACATCTCATCGGCAACACCCTGCGGAATGCCCGCGCTGTCCGGCACGGGCGTCGGGAAATTGACCTCGCGCGCGGGGGCAAGGCTCATCTGTGCCTCCGCGCTCATGCCGTGATAGCCGCCCTCGAACTTCAACAGCTTGGTCTTGCCGGTATAGGCCCGCGCCAGCCGGATCGCGTACATATCCGCCTCACCGCCAGAGGTGACGAAACGCACCTGTTCACAGCAGGGCACCGCGTCCACGATGGCCTCGGCGAGTTCGATGCCCCGCGCGTTGTTGGCGAAAAACGTCATGCCCAAAGGCAGTTGTTCCAGCACCGCCTCCATGACCTCCGGGTGGCCGTGGCCCAGTAGCATCGGGCCAGAGCCGATCAGGTAGTCGATGTATTCACGGCCGTCCTCATCCCAGACATGGCTGCCCTCGCCCCGGGCGATCACGATGCCCGCGTCGAAATTGCCGAAGCCGGCGGCGGGCAGGACGGCACGGGCGCGGTCGATCCATTCGGCTTGGGTATGGGTGCGGTGCATGGGGTTACTCCAGTATCAAATCGGGCGGGCCGAGCAGATCGCGGTCCGGTTCAATCCCCAGACCGGGGCCCTCGGGCGGGGCGATGCGTCCCGCGCGGCGCGAGGGCGCATCGGGGGCAATGCGCGGGCTGACATAGCCGGACAGGTCGCAGACGTTCAGGACCCGCGCCGGATCGGTGGACGCCGCCAGATGCAGCGCGGCCGCCGTGGCGATATCGCTACCCCAGGTATCCTCGATACACATCTTGGCCCCCAGGTGCAGGCACAGGTCGCGCGCGCGGCGCAGGGCCGACAGACCGCCGAGCTTCGACAGTTTCAGCGCGACGGCATCCATGATCCCAAAGTCATGCGCCCGCAGCAGGGTGGCCGTATCATGCGCCAGTTCGTCCAGCTTCATTGGCAAGCCGGTTGCGGCACGGACCCGTGCGCAATCCTCCAGCGTGGCGCAGGGCTGTTCCAGCATCACGTCCAGATGTGCCGCCCCACGCCCGACCCGCGTGGCCTCCAGCGAGGTCGCGCCACAGTTCCAGTCCCCGTAAACCAGCGGACCGGGGCCAACCGCTTCGCGCACCTTGGCCAAGCGTTCCACGTCCGTCTGCCAATCGCCAGAGGCGCCCAGCTTGGCCTGAAACTGTGTCATTCCCTGCGCCTGCGCCTCTCGCGCGATGCGCGCCATCTCATCCGGGTCGATGCAGGTTATGGAGTGATACAGAGGCAGATCCGCCTGCCGCTGCCCGCCCAGCAAGGCGTACAAAGGCAGGCTCGCCGCCTTGCCGGTGATGTCCCAAAACGCGATGTCCAGAGCTGATTTGGCGTAGCGATGATCCGGCAGCCATACCTCGGCCTTTGCCATCAGCGCCTCTGCCCCCAACGGGTCCGCCCCGATCAGAACCGGCACAAGTTCCTGCAAGGCCGGGCCAACGCCCCGAGCATAGGCGGGCAGGTAATGCGGAATCGGGCAGACCTCTCCCCAGCCGGTGATCCCGGCATCCGTCTCGACCGCTATGACGACGGTTTCCACCGTGTCGCAGGTCTTGCCCGCGGCCATGTAATAGGTTGCGTGGCTGGTCAGCGGGACATGCCACAGGGAAAGGCGCGTGATCTTCATGCGTAGACCGCCACCGGATCGCCCAGTGCATCCTCATCGGGATGCACGCCCAGTCCCGGCCCCTCTGGCAGATGCAGGTGGCCGTCGATGTTGCGGGGGCCACGGCCCCCGGCAATCTCGCAAGTGATCATGTCCTGGCAGGCCCAGACCGCGCGGCAATTCGCGTCCGGCACGGTTGCCGCAAGGTGCAACGCCTCTGTATCGGCCAACACGCTGCCGCCGGTCGCCATCACGAAGATGTCGATGCCATGGGCCAAGGCGATGTCGCGCATCCGCGCGGCCTTGGTCAGGCCGCCAACGCGGTTCAACTTGATCCCGAAGACCTCGGCCAACCCGTCGCGCGCGATGCGGGCGGCGTCCTGCAAGGTGACAAGGCTTTCGTCCACCGACACCGGGGCGGCGTGCTTGCCACAGATCGCGGCAATGTCGTCCAACGTTTCGCAGGGTTGTTCGAAGGTCACGCAGAGCGCCTCGGTCTCGCGCATGACCTGCAGTGCCTGTGCACGCGTCCAGCCCCGGTTGACGTCGTAAAGGATGATCTCATTCGGGGCGCGGTGCGCCTCGACGTCCCGGATGCGGGCAATGTCCCGGTCCACGTCCCCGCCGATCTTGACCGAGTGCGTAATGTAGCCGCGGGCGCGGTAGCGGTCCATGACCTCGCGGGTTTCCTCGACGGTCTTGGCCCCGACCGACGACGCAATGGGGCGCGGCGTGCGGCTGCCACCGCCCATCAGGTCGGCAATGGGCAGGCCCGCTGCCTGCCCCGCAATGTCCCAACAGGCCATGTCGATCGGGGATTTCGCATATAGATGCCCCGGCAGGGACAGGTCCATCGCCCGTTCCACCTCCAGCACCTTGCGCGGATCAAGGCCAAGGATGAAAGGCGCCATGGTCTGGATCCCCGCGCGGATGCCGAGCCCATGTGCGGGCACATAGGTGTGCCCCCATGGCGTACCCTCGCCCCAGCCGGTGATCCCGGCATCGGTTTCGATCTTCACCAGCGTGGCGTCCAGAACCTCGAACTTCAGCCGCCCGGCGGACAGCCAGTATGGATGCTCCAGAGGCAAATCGACGTGAAAGACGCTGATGCGTGTGATCTTCATATTCCACTCCGGTGATAGGTCAGCGCCTGCGCGAAACAGCGGCGCAGATCGTCGACTGGCAAGGGCCGGCCCAAGGGCAACAGGATCGCGCGATTGCCATCATAGGTGAGGCCCGGCACGGCATCGCGCCATGTCTCGACAAGGCTGGTCTGGCAATGGACCAACACCTGCAGATGCTCCGGGACTTTTGCCACCCAGTGCAGGCGGATCGGGGTGCCAGTGCGCGCGGCCTCAGGCGTCAATGACGGCTGCCCCCATTTCAGGGAGACGGAAAGCGGGTCAACCTGCTGTGCGGCGGCCTCGGCGTGAATGAGCTCAAACAGAGCCTCCGCTTGGCCACGCGCGGCCTCTGGCCACTGGGCCAGTACAGCGGCAACCTCGGGTCCTGTTACATCACTCGCTGCCATCACGTCGCCCCGAACACCGCCACGGGATCCCCGAGGCTGTCAAAGTCTGGGCTCACGCCCAGTCCCGGCCCATCGCTGGCGTACAGTTTGCCGTCGCGGGCCACCGGCCCGCCGATGCCGGTCGACCGTGTGTTGTAGTTCATCAGGTCGGTGGTGTTTTGCAGGTACTCCCTTGGTGTCGAGGCCGCGAAATGCGCGACGGCGGCACTGGCGATCTCGCCGCCCCACGAATCCTCGCTGACCACAGGCATGCTGTTATCCACAAGGTAGTCGCGCACCCGCCGCGCCTTTGTCAGCCCGCCGAGGTTGGAGATTTTCAGGCAACAGATTTCCGCGCCGCGATCCGCGACGATGCGTTGTGCCATCGCAATGCCGGTCACGCATTCATCCAGCTTCATTGGTTGTTCGGCTACCCGGCGCACCTGTTGGCATTCCTCATAGGTACGGCAAGGCTGCTCAAGAATGTAATCAAGGTCACGCGTCGCCCGCGCCACCCGGATCGCATTGTCCGCGCGCCAGCCCTGATTGGCGTCGGCCATGGCCTTTTCCCCCGGCTGCAACAAGGTCACGCCCGCGTGGATGCGGTCGATATCCGTGGCCCAGTCGCCTCCTACTTTGATCTGGAACTGGCGATAGCCCGCGTCGCGATAGCGCTGCATCTCTGCCAGCGTCTCATCCGTCGCCTTCTGCGGCGCGACCCGGTACATCGGTGCACCGTCAGTCAGCTTGCCCCCCATCAGCATCCAGACCGGCTGACCACAGGCCTGCCCGAGGATGTCCCAGCAGGCTGCATCAAACGGTGCCTTGGCATAGCCGTGGCCCTGCACGGCATGATCCATGATCTGTTCGATCCGGCCAACCTGACGCGGGTCCTCGCCCAGAAGGCGCCGCGCGACCAGCCGCGCCAAGGCAGGCACGCCTTCGGAATGGGCGACCATGTAGTTCTCTCCGCAGGGCGTGAACTCGCCGCAGCCGGACAGTCCGGCATCCGTATCGATCACCACGACGCTGGCCCGCGCAACGGTGATCGCATTGCCCGCGCCCCAGCCATATGACCCGCCCACATAGGGCAGATCCGTCTGATAGATGAGGATGCGGGTGATCTTCACAGCAGTTCGACCTCGACAAAGGTCATCAATTCTGTGCCCGCATTGATGACGTTATGAGAGACGGCCTTAGCGCGGGCGTAGGCCTCTCCCGGCTGCACCGTGACAGTGCGACTGTCGCCGCCGGGCTCTTCCAGCAGCATGTGGCAGGCTGTAATCGCAGTGATCACGTAGTCATGCCCATGCACGTGCCAGCCGGTCTCTGCCCCCGGTGAAAAGTCGAAGCGGGTCACACGGGTGCGGTCCGTCTCGACCAGCACGGTGGCAAGAGCTTGCGGGCGGGTCACGACGCAACCACGATGTTTCCGGTGTGTGTCTTGGCAATGAAGGCGGCCTGCGCCTCGCGCAGCTCCTCCAGCGGATAAGTGGCAGCCAGCGCGGGCTTGATCTCTCCGGCCTCGATGTAGCGCACGAGGTTTGGCATGACCTCGGGATCGATCACTGTCGACCCGGTGAAGGTGAGATCGCGCAGGTAGAAGGTCCGCAAATCGAAATCGACCATCGGCCCGGCAATGGCTCCCGAACAGGTGTAGCGACCGCCGCGCTCAAGCGCGTCAATCAGTTGCGCCCAGAATGGTCCCCCGACCACGTCCGCGACGACGGTAATCTTTTCGTCGCCCAGCGCCCTGCGCAGATTTTCCGGGGCGCGCGGCAGGATACGGTCGGGGCCAAGCTTGGCCACATCTGCGTGCTTTGCCTCTGACGCCATGGCGATGACCCGCGCGCCGCGCCGCTTGGCCAGTTGCACCAGTGCACCACCGACCCCGCCCGAGGCGCCGGGCACCAGAACGGTATCGGCATCGGTCACTTTGGCGCGAGTCAGCATGCCCTCTGCCGTCGAGTAGGAGCAGGAGAAAGTCGCCAGTTCCGCATCCGAAAGCGTAGAATCCACGGCAAGCGCATTCCGTGCGGGCATGGTGGTGTATTCGGCAAAACCGCCATCGCGTTCCGACCCGAAATAGCCTGTCTTGCTCTTGTCCAGCGGATCTTCGGGATCGCGCAGCCAGCAATCGACGATGATCCTTTCGCCGATACGTGCCGCATCCACGCCTTCGCCGACGGCGACGATCTCTCCGCAGACATCGGCCCCCTGGATACGCGGAAAACTGATCGGTGCGCCACCCCATGTGGCGTCCTGCTCGCCCACCTCCTGATAGGCGCCACCGGTCGTGGCCTCGCTCACGGTCTTGGAGTACCAGCCCGTACGCGTGTTCACGTCAGTGTTGTTCAACCCGCAAGCGCCGACGCGGACCAGAACCTCTCCTGCGGCGGGGTCGGGGCGTGGCCAATGCGGTTGCAGGACAATCTGGTCCAATTCGCCGTGGCCCATGGTGACCATGGCGCGCATCGTGTCGGGAAGGGTCATCAAACGTCTCCTGTCATTCGAGTTGCGGCCAACCTAGTCCGTCAGAACCGGGGTCGCATCCGTGCGGGGCAAGCGGTTTTGCGGATCATAGGCGGGTTCGCCCAAAACGCGGGCATCGCGGGGTGCGCCGTGGATGACAATCTGCAAATCCGTCCCCGGCTTCGCGGCCTGCGGTTTGACATAGGCAAAGGCGAGTATCTTGCCGACCGTATGGCCGTAGGCGACGGAGGCGGTAGACCCGACGACCTGCCCATCCAGCAGGACAGCCTCTCCGCCGTGGCCATCGACCTCACCATCCGGTTCGATTTCGAGGTATGCGCAGACCCAGGGCAGGTCCGCGTTCAGGGTCAGATCCCGGCCGAGGTACGCCTTGTCCGTGCGGGCAAAGCGCAGCACATCCGCCTCTGCCAGTGTCACCTCGTTGGTCAGCTCTCCTGCCCCCTTGAAGCCCTTTTCCATCCTCATGACGTTCATGGCAAAGCTGCCGTAATCGGCGATCCCATGCGCCTCACCAGCGGCCCAGAGCGCGCCATAGACACCCTTGACCGCAGCGAACGGCATGTGCAGTTCCCATCCCAGTTCCCCGGCATAGGACATGCGGAAGGCCCAGACATCATGCCCTGCAACGTCGATTTGCTGCGCCGACAGCCATCGGAACGCGGCATTGTCCAGACGGGCATCGGTCACAGCGCCCAGCACATCACGGGCGCGCGGGCCATTCAGCGACAGCGCGCCCCACGATTCGGACAAGGCGGTAACGGTCACATCCGCATCGCCGCTATGCGTATCGAGGTGATCCAGCAGGCGCTGTTCAAAGAAGGCCGCGCACACAAGGTAGAACCGATCCTCCGCCATCCGCACAATCGTGGTTTCCAGCTCGATCCGGCCACGGCGGTTCAGCATGTGGGTCAGCGTGATGCTGCCCACCTTCTGCGGCATCCTGTTGGCGGTCAGCCGGTCCAGCAGGGCATAGGCATCCGACCCCTCGACCAGCACCTTGGTGAAGGCCGTGACATCCATGATGCCGACACGCTCGCGCACCGCGCGGACCTCTTGCCCAACCATGTCGTGCACTTCGTTGCGACGGAAGGAGTAGTGATCCTGCTGCGAGACACCATCCCTGGCAAACCAGCGCGGGCGTTCGAAGCCGTAGACTTCCTCATGCACCGCTCCCTTTGACTTCAAGGTTTCATACAGCGGCGAGGGTTTGATTGGCCGCCCGGCAAGGCGGTTGAAATGCGGGAACGGGATTTCGTGGCGCAGGCAATAATCCTCCTTCGCCTTGGTGACCTGCCATTTCTTGGTGGCGTAGTCGCCGAAACGGCGCGGGTCGTAGTCGCGCATGGAGATATCCGCCGCGCCATGGACCATCCAGCGGGCCAGTTCGCGCGTCAGGCCGGGACCCCAGCCGATACCGATCTGCGTGCCGCAACAGCACCAGTAGTTGCGAACACCCGGCGCCGGACCGATCAGCGGGTTGCCGTCCGGCGGGTGACTGATCGCGCCGTGCACCTCGCGCTGGATGCCTAGGTCGGCAAAGATCGGCATGCGGTTCAGGCTTTCCTCCAGCCAAGGCATCACGCGGTCATAATCGGCATCGAACAGCTCGTTCTCTGCCTCCCACGGACAGTGATCCTCCCAGACGGTGTTCGGGTTTTCCTTTTCGTAGATGCCGATCAGGCCGCGCTTCTGCTCCATCCGGATATAGCCGGAGACCTTGCGGTCATCGCGGATCACCGGCAACTCCCTGTCCAGCGCCTGAAACTCCGGCACCGGCTCGGTCACGAAGTAATGGTGCGTCATGGAGGTCATTGGCAGTTGCAGCCCCGACCATTCGCCCATCTGGCGAGCATAGGTGCCGCCCGCGTTGACCACATGCTCGCAGCGGATGGTGCCTTGTTCGGTCTCGACCACCCACTCGCCATTGTCGGCCTGCGTGATGTTGGTGGCGCGGCAGCGGCGCATGATTCGCACGCCCTTTGACCGCGCGCCCGCCGCCAATGCCATCGTGACGTTGGTTGGGTCCACATGGCCATCATCCGGCGTGTGCAGCGCACCCAATACGCCGTCGAGATTGTAGAACGGGTGCAGTTCAGCGACTCGCTCCGGCCCGACCAATTCGATGTTGAAGCCCAACGATCGACCCACGGACAGCGTATGCCGCAACCAATCCATCTCATCCGCCGTATAGGCCAGCCGGAAAGATCCGCAGCCGTGCCAAGTCACCGCCTGCCCGGTCTCGCGCTCCAACCCGCCGGAATAGAGGCCGATGTTGTAATCCACGCATTTGCCCAGGCCGAAAGACGAGGTCGAATGCGTGATCTGCCCCGCCGCGTGCCAGGTGCTTCCAGAGGTCAGCTCGGCCTTTTCCAGAAGGACCACCTCCGGCCCCCAGCCTTCGTGCGCCAGATGATAGGCGAGGCCCACCCCCATCACGCCGCCGCCGACGATCACCACACGCGCCGTTTCCGGCAGGGTCTTTCCGGTCATAATGCCTCCGTCACTTTGAGGGGGTCGAAAAGCCATCCCGACAAGGCGGGAAATTGCTCGACAGGCTAAGAGGACATGTGTACCACTGTCAATCATGAATGGCACAAATGTATCATCCAACATCCTCGACCGCCTGCGCGACGAATGGGAAGCGCTGACACCAGAGGCGCAGAAGGCCGCACGCTACGTGCTGGAAAACCCGCAGGACGTGGGGGTTTCGACCGTGCGGGAAATCGCCGAGGCGGCGAAGGTCAAACCCAACACCATTGTCCGCATGGCCCGGCAGGTAGGTTTTGAGGGGTACGAGGATTTCCGCGCGCCCTTCCGCGAGGCGATCCGCCAAGGCACCGCCACCTTCCCCGACCGGGCGCGCTGGCTGCAGGACATCCGCAAATCCGGCGACCTTGGCGGCCTTTATGCCGACATGGCAGAGGCCGCCATCCGCAACCTTGAGGAAACCTTTGCCGGAATCGACGCCGAGGATCTCAAGGCCGCGGCCGAGGCGATCTGGACCAGCCGGCAAGTCTATACGCTGGGTGTCGGCGTCAACAACGCCAACGCCCGCAACTTCACCTACCTCGCCTCGACAGGAATGTCCCAATTCCACGCCATTCCACGGCCCGGATCCACCGCCATCGACGATCTGGCATGGGCCAACGAACAGGACGTGCTGATCGCCATGACCTGCCGCCCCTACCGAACAGAGGTGATCAAGGCGCTGGACATTGCCCGCGAACAGGGGCTGACCATCATCGGCCTGTCCGACAGCCCCGCCAGCCCCGTCATCCGGGCGGCTAATTTCGGGTTCGTCGTCTCCGCCGACACGCCTCAGTTTTTCCCGTCTTCCGTATCGACCATTGCCTTGCTGGAAACGCTTCTCAGCTTTGTCATTGCCGTGGCCTCGGACGAGATCGTCGAGCGGGTCGAGAAATTCCACGAACGCCGCCATCAGCTTGGCATCTATATGGAGGAACCGGAATGAACCTTCACGTCGAGCCGGTCCGCTCTCTTGCGGCCCGGTATTACACCGATCCCGCCGTATTCGAGGTCGAAAAGGCCGGGTTGCTGGCGCAGACATGGCAATTTGCCGGTCACGCCAGCCAATTGGAAAACCCCGGCGACTATTTCGCCTTTGAGATGGCGGGCGAAAGCCTGTTCTGCATCAAGGGACGGGATGCCGTCATCCGCACCTTCTACAACGTCTGCCAGCACCGGGCACACCAGCTTGTCAGCGGTGAGGGCAGCACGCGCGTCGTCGTCTGCCCCTACCACGCATGGACCTACGAACTGACCGGGGGATTGCGCGCCGCGCCCAATGCCAAATCGGTCGCCGGTTTCGACAAGTCGAAGATCTGCCTGACCGAGGTGCGAACCGAAGTTTTCCTCGGCTTCATCTTCGTCAACCTCGACCCCATGGCCAAGCCGATGGACGACTGGTTTCCGAGTGTGCGCACGGAACTGGAGGCTTTCGTGCCGCAATGGGCCGATCTCAGGCCGTTGGAATGGATCGAGATACCGGAAAACTGCAACTGGAAGGTCTCGGTCGAGAACTACTCCGAATGCTACCACTGCTCATTGAACCATCCGACCTTTTCGACCGGGGTCATCAAACCCGAAACCTATGACATCCAGCCACAAGGGTTTTGCCTGCGCCACACGACCGATTGCAACAGCCTCGACCAGATGACCTATGACATCGACAGCGGTTTTCCGAACAACGACAAGTATTCGTCGTGGTTTCTCTGGCCGATGTTCTCGTTTCAGGTCTACCCGGGCAACCTGCTGAACACCTATCACTGGCGCGCCGTTGATGCCGATCACGTGGTGGTCTGGCGGGGCTGGTATTCGGTCGGTGGATATGACGACGAAACCGTGCGCCGCATGGCGCAGCAGGATCGCGCGACGACCGTGGAAGAGGACATTCACCTTGTGGAGTCTGTGCAGCGCGGCTTGAAATCGCGAGGCTACGTGCCCGGCCCGCTGGTGGTTGACCCCGGCTGTGGGGTGAATTCCGAACATTCCATCCTGCACCTGCAACGCTGGATGCGGGAGGCTGTGGATGGATGAAATCACCGGCCGCTGCCTGTGCGGGAACATTCACTACAGGACGGAAACCGCGCCAGCCTGGACCGCGCTCTGTCATTGCGAAAGCTGCCGCCGGGCCTGTTCGGCACCGGTGGTGGCTTGGATGGGGTTTGCAGTGGGTGATGTTCAGTGGACCGGCGACCGAAAGTTCTACAAATCGTCGGACATCGCCACGCGCGGCTTCTGCCCCGATTGCGGCACCCAAATGAGTTTCGAAAGCACGCGCTGGCCGGGTGAGATCCACCTCTACGGCGCGTCTCGCGACGACCCAGACGCCTATGTGCCCGAGCTGCATTGCCACTATGCGGAACGGCTGCCGTGGCTGCACAATTCGGACGCTCTGCCGAAGTTTCCTGCCAGTGCGAATGACGGGGAACCGGAAGCATGATGCCATCGGAATGGCGGCCGGAACACAAGCTGTTCCCCCATCAGGTAGGCTTTACCTGCCCCCCTTTTGACTATGACGCCGCACCGTCAGACTTTCTGCGCATGTCCCCGGACAGCGTCGGCGTTCACGGATGGATGCTGCATGTGCCGGATTACGTACACGGGCTGGATCAACGGAAACAGAACTTCGGCATGATGGAGGATTTCTGTCACGTCATGTCACGCAATGGCGCGGATGTTGCCGCGCAGGTCGGGTCGAATTGGGTCCATGCGAGCGGGTTGGGCGTGGAGGGGATCCGCTCTCATTGCGCACGGCTGTCGGATACCTACGGGCTGCACTTTCACATGGCGGGTTACGCCATGGTCGAGGCCTTGCGGGAGATGAATGTGGAAAAGGTGGCGCTGAACGCCGCTTATCACTGGCCGGAGTGGTGGCAGGGGACTGTCGGCTTCCTGCGCGAGGCCGGGTTCGACGTGATCTGGGCCGGGAACTTTCACGATCAGGGTTGGTTTGACAGCCAGGACGCGGTGAACAACTGCCGCTGGGTGTTCGACGGCGATCTGGCGGTGAAAAGCTTTGACTACGTCGCGGGCCGCGCTCCGCAGGCCGATGCCATCCTGATCAATGGCATGTGCAATTTCCGCACCGGCACGAATGGCCAACCGCAGCGCCCGGTGCATCTGACCCGCATGCTCGAAGAGCGGCTGGGCAAGCCGGTGATTGGCCACGACACGGCCCTGTACTGGCGCATTTTCAAATCATTGGGCCTTGCCCCGACCACCCCGCAGGGCCGCCTTTTGGAGAGCCTTCATGCATAAGATCATTGCGCTTTGGGCCGTGCCCCGCTCTACCTCCACCGCGTTTGAATGGATGATGCGCCAACGCGGCGACCTTGATTGCCTGCATGAACCCTATGGAGAGGCGTGGTATCAGGGCGAAGATCCGTTCTGGCCCCGGTACTGCGAAGGGGACAAGACGACGCCGGGTCTGACACTGGATAGTGTCTGGTCGGACATTCAGGCACGGGCAGAGAAAGGCCCGGTCTTTCTCAAGGATTTCCCGCATTACATCAATCACGTGTGGACGCCGTCCTTTCTAAGCCATTTCACCCACGCCTTCCTGATCCGCGACCCGGCCAAGACGATCACGTCGATCCACAACAAGTGGCCCGACTATGATGAGACCGAACTGGGCTTTCCCGAACAGCGTGCGCTGTTTGACCTGCTCACCGCCCTGAACGGTACGCCGCCCCCGGTGATCGACAGCGACGATCTGCTGGCCGACCCACATGCGATGGTCGAGAAGTTCTGTGAGGCGGTCGGCATTCCCTTTCTGGAACAGGCGCTGACCTGGGCACCGGGCGGAGATCCGTCGGCGCATAGCTGGTGGGATGGCGGATCGTTTCATCACAATCTTGCGCAATCCACCGGGCTGACGCCGCAGCCGCGCCGCTATGTCGATATTGCCGAGGCACCGCCACGCGTAAGACAGTCCCACAAACGGATGAAACCGCATTACGATCACCTCTATCGCCACCGCCTTACGATCTGAAAGGAACCCCATGTCCAGCTTTGACGAAGACCTGTTTCTCAAGGGACTTGAGCAGCGCAAGGCCACGCTCGGTGCGGAGTACGTGGAAAAGAACCTCGCCGCGGCCGACGATTTTACGCGCCCCTTTCAGGAGGCCATGACAGCGTGGTGCTGGGGGTTCGGCTGGGGCGATGACGTGATCGACGCCAAGACCCGCAGCATGATGAACCTGTCCATGATCGGCGCCTTGGGCAAGATGCACGAATGGGAAATCCATTGCCGGGGTGCGCTGAACAATGGCGTCACCAAGGAGGAAATCCGCGCGATCATCCACGTCGTCGGCATCTATTGCGGCGTACCGCAGGCGCTGGAATGCTTTCGCGTGGCGCGCAAGGTGCTGGAGGAACGCGGCCAGCTGTAGCCGCCCTTCGATCCGGTCTGTGAAAGCCTCAGTCCCCCTGATCCCCGATGAATCCGCCGGACTGACGGTGCCAGAGCGTGGCGTAAAGGTTGCCCGCCGCCAGCAGGTCGGTATGGGTGCCGCTTTCTACGATGCGTCCGTTGTCCAGCACCACGATGCGATCCATCTCTGCGATGGTCGACAGGCGGTGTGCGATGGCGATCACAGTTTTGTCCCGCATGATACGCCTGAGGGCGGTCTGGATCTCGGATTCGACCTCGCTGTCAAGCGCGCTGGTCGCCTCGTCGAGGATCAGGATCGGCGCGTCTTTCAGGAACACCCGGGCAAGGGCAATCCGTTGGCGCTGTCCGCCAGACAGTTTCACCCCGCGTTCGCCCACATGGGCGTCGTAGCCGGTGCGGCCCTGACTGTCGCGCAGATCGCAGATGAATTCATGGGCCCGGGCCTCGCGTGCGGCGGCCTCGATCTGCGATTGCGTCACGCCTGCCTGACCGATGGTGAGGTTGTCGCGTACCGACCGGTTCAACAGTGCGGCCTGCTGGCTGACCATGCCGATGGCACGACGCAGGCTTTCGGGATCGACGCCGCTGATATCCTGACCGTCGATCCGGATCCGCCCGCCTTCGGGATCGTAGAACCGCAGGATCAGGTTGACCAAGGTCGATTTCCCGGCCCCTGATGGGCCGACAAGGCCGACCTTTTCGCCCGGCGCAATCTGTAGATCGACCCCCATCAGGCCGCCCCTGCCCTTACCATAGTGGTGGCGCGCGCCTTCAATCGTGATCCCACCTGCTGTCACCTTCAGCGCAGGCGCGTTTCCGTCATGCGGAATGACCAGCGGCTGGGCAATGGTATGCAGCGCCTCCCGGATCGAGCCGACCTGTTCGAAAATCCTCCAGACCGCCTCCAGCATCCATTCCGCCATCGTGGTGATGCGCAGGGACAAGGCGACGGCGGCGCTGACAAGACCGATGGTGGCGCCCCCCTGACTCCAGAGCCAGATGCCGTAGCCCACGATGCCCACCATGATGAGGCCTTCCAGCCAGACGGTCACGGTGCGAAGGGCAAGCCCGATCTGGCGGGCACGGAACAGGGTTTCGCGCGTGTCTTCGAGCGAGGCATGGTGATCGGCCTCCAGATCCGCGCGACGGGCGAACAGGCTGACCGTATCGAAATTGGAAAACGTATCCACGACCTTGCCCAGCAAAGCTGATTTGGACGCCATGAACGCCTCCATCGCGCGCACCATGCGCGGCACGATCAGCGCCATCAGCACGATATACAGCACCAGCCAGATGAGCAGCGGAATGGCCAACCGAATGTCGGTACCAGCCATCAGAATGACCACACCGACCACATAGACAAAGCCAAAGGCCACCGCATTGATCGACTGATAAATGGCGTCAGAGGCATAGTTGCCCATCAGCACAAGACGCGAGGCCGTGCGCCCGGCCAGATCCTCCTGAAACCAGCCCACCGACTGCCGGGTCAGGTGGTCATAGGCGCGCCAGCGGAACAGGTTGGCCACGTTGCAGGCAAAGCCGATGTCATTGACCATGTAACGGGCGAACTGCGACAGGGGCCTTAACAGTAGGATGGTGACCGCGGCCAAGATTAGGCCGCGGCTATGTTGCCCCCAGATTTCGGATGGCGGGGTTACGGCAAGCATGTCGATCAACTGCCCGGCATAGCTGATCAGCCAGACCTCGATGCTGGCGGTGAGGACGGTCACGACGACGCTGAGGAAAAGCACCCAGCGCAGAGGCCGCAGATGCGACCTCACATAGGGCCAGGCGCGCCCGGCGGGCGCACCGCCGGGACCGTGGACGTAAGGATTGGCTAGACCCAGGGCGAGCCGCGTGAGGCGGTCGTAGATCGCGAACATCATTCATCCTCAATCGCCAGGCACCTGTGACCGGCAGGATGGTCAAAACGGTCAGTAGTTCCACATGGTCCCGTCTTCGAGCCGCACGATGGGATGGCTGCCGGGTTCATAGCTGTAACGCGCAACCTCATTTTCATCGAAATCGATACCAAGCCCCGGCGCATCGCTGACATAGAACATGCCGCTTTCCATCCGGTGTTCCGACGGGAACAGGGCATCACATTCGGGCGTCCCCAGGACGAGGTATTCCTGAATGCCAAAGTTCGGCGCCCAGGCATTCAGATGCGCCTGCGCGGCCATCGAGATCGGCGAATGGCTGGGCGCACCGTGAAAGCCGGTCTTGACGTGGTGCAGCCCGGCCAGATCGACGATCCTTTTCACGTGGGTGATGCCTCCGGCATAGGTGACGGCCACGCGGATGAAATCGATCATCTCGTTCTCGATCAGCTTGTTGCACTCCCAGATCGAGTTGAAGACCTCTCCGATGGCGATGGGCACGGTGGAATGCTGGCGGATCAGTTTCAGCGCGTCCTGATCCTCTGCCGGGGTCGGATCTTCCATCCAGAACAGGCCGACGGGTTCCACCGCCTTGGCGAATTCAGCCGCCTCCCGTGGCAATAGCCGGTGATGGACATCGTGCAGGATCTTCAAATCCGGGCCGAACCGTTCACGGATCTGCATCAGCGCGCCCGGCATGTAGCGCATGTACCGGTCGGTGTCCCAGACCTCGACCTTCGGCTGAATGCCAGTGTAGTCGGTGATGTAATTCTTCACATCGCCCTTCTTTTCCGGCACGGCGTAGCTGGCGGTTGGCATTCCGGGAATGCCGCACTGCACGCGCACCGCCTTGTATCCGTCCTCTACATAGGCCGCGACCGAGTCCATCAGATCCTCAAGATCGGCCCCCGTGGCGTGGGCGTAGACCAGCGCGCCCTCACGGCTCTTGCCGCCGAACAACTGATATAGCGGCATGTTCGCCAGCTTGCCCTTGATGTCCCACAGCGCCATATCGATGGCCCCATAGGCGGCCATGGCGATGGGACCGCGCCGGTAATAGGCCCCCCGGTAAAACAACTGCCAGATATCCTCGCTGTTGCGCGGATCCATCCCGATCAGGTTCGGGATCAGGTAGTCCTGCAGGTATTTTGCAGGCAGGGTTTCGCGGTTGTTCAGCGTGGCGTCCCCCAGACCATAGACCCCCTGATCGGTCATGATCTTCAGGGTCACATAGTTCTTGCGCGGTCCGCCCACGAACACCTTGGCATCTGTAATCTTCATCGAAATCCTCCCAATTCTGAAATCGGCCTCAGGCCAGTTTTGTCACGTCCGTCAGGTGATCGTTCCGGCGGATCAGGTCGATGATCTGCTGGTATTGGCTGCCTTCGGCGAAGGTCGGATAGGGTTCGACCGTCTCGCCGCGGATATCCTTCACGAATTCCCGTGCAAGGTAGTGCCAGCACTGCTCGGTCTCGCCTTTGACAGCCGGAATCCTGTCCGCAATGTCTGCGGGCAAGGGCTGTTCCTGCCAGCCGCTCTCTTTGGAATAGAGGTGCAACTGCCCGCTGCCGTAGTGGCCTTTGACGTAGATTGCGCCTTCGGTGCCGTAAAAGACGATGTGATCCTCGTGAAAGCGCGGCACCAAACCGCCGTGTTTGAACAGGACAGAAATCGGCTTGGCGGCAAAGGGGCTCTCCAGCTGCGCCATGACGGTATAGGACCACTCGACATTGCTTTCTCCCCACGTCAGCGAGGGGTCGCTCAAATCCTTGGGGATGAAATTGCGCCGAGTCGCAAAGTTGTGGACACCTTCGACGATGGGCGCGCGGCCAAGGTCATCGCGCACTTCGCCGGACACCGACAGGATGCGCTCTCCGACGACCGATGAGACAATCGACAGCGTGTGGGTGAAGTTGTTGTTCAGGCGGCCGCCGCCATCTTCCTTGCGATGCGACCAGCCGAACGGGATTTCGCGTTCGAGATTGAAGTGCGAGATGCATTCGACCTCGACCGGTTCACCGATTGCGCCATCCGCGACCAGCCGCTTGGCGTGCAGAACGCTGGCGGTGTAGCGAAAACTGGCGGCATAGGCCGTCTTTACACCCTTGTCCTGTGCCAATTGCCATAGCTCGACCGCGGTGTCGCTGCGGTCGGTCATCGGTTTGTCGCAATAGACGTGGCACCCCGCCTCTATCGCCGCCTTGATGGGGGTGTAATGCGCCCCTCCGGGGGTGGCGATGGAAACGATATTCGGCTGGCAATCCTGCAGCGCCTGTTCCCAATTGGTGCCAGCGTTGGGGATACCCATCCGCTCGGCCACTTCGGTCACGACGCTTTGTGTCCGGCCGACGATGCCAACGACCTCGGCCCCTGCCCAACGGAACGCTTCGGCATGCCCCTGCCCGGCAAAGCCGGTGCCTGAAATCAAGACTCTGGGTTTGGCAGTCATCTGTCCCTCACGCTTTTGGATTACTAGTATACTAGTATTAAGAAGGCAGCTTTGCAACTCGATTCCCACGGATCGGCGCTCAGGTGTGCTTGCCCGACCCGTGAGACCGAAGGCCTGATAGTCCGACACGAAGCGAGACGTGGCAGGCAATTAGGCCATCGGTGAAGTCATCTGACCGATACAAATGACGGAGCCACGCCGGACGGCATCAGGGAGAGGTGCAACCTCATCCGCACAAGGGGACACTGGGCAAATCGGCCGCCCGCGTCATCACCCACAGCCAGTCAAATCATCCGTGACGCGGCACTGACCCTTGCGTTGTGTTCAAGGTCAGACCAGAGACACCAGCACGCGCGCGACCTGATCTTCGTCGTAGCGGGGGGTGTTGGGCTGGCACAGAGGCAAACGGTGACAGGGAATGCCGTGGCGGTCGGTGACCGCATCGCATTCCGCCGCGGAGACAGCGCTATCGCACAGAACGTGGGTCATCAGATCTCGCGGCGCGACCTGCGGACCGGCATCCCGCTGCAGCGGCGACAGGATAGCGGCGACCTGATCGGACAGGCTGTGGCCCAAGGCTTCGGGATCGGTCCCGAGACTTGGCAGATAGACCTTGGGCACGTGCCGCTGTGCCACCGCCTTGCCGACACCGGCGGGCAGTAGGTTGGCGATGACACTGGAATACAGACTGCCGGGCGGATAGCAGATCACATCCGCCTGTTCGATCAACTTCCGGTTCCGCTTGGGCAGGCTCACGTCTTCGGCAGCGATTTCGGCGGCACCATCGCTCAGAAATATCCGCGCGACCGGACTGTCGAGCGGGGCGACCTCCTTGCCACTGATCTGGCGCTGTCCGATCACCCGCCGCCCGTCCACCAGATCGACCCCAAGGTGCAAGTTGGCGTCGACGATGGCGCGCACCGTACCGCGCACGTCCACCATCTTGGACATCAGGAACAGGACCGGCTCCAGCGCGCGACCGTTGCTCAGGTATCCCCCGGCAAGGATCAGGTTGCCGATGCTGGCGCGATGATAGTCGAAGTCCTCCGGGGCTTCCTTGGCAAAACATCCGAGGTGTGACTGGATCAGCAGCCGCATCGGTTTGGCAATGGCCGCAATCAGTGGATGATCGCCCCTGACCATCGCCGCGACCTCTGCCCGCAGATCCGCCTGCGGAACGTCAGTCGGTAATCGGTGACTGAACAGCGCATAGACATCTGGCTGCCCCAGCACCGTTTCATCCGCCAGTGCCATGAGCCGGGAGCGCAGATCGCCCACAGCCGGCATGTCAAAGGCGCGGCGCAGCACCTGCGAACTGCCGCCGCTGTCGAATGGGGTGATGAGGTGCATGGAATTGTAGCTGTAGCGCTTCAGCCGACGCGAGATACCGTTCAAGGCGCTGCCGCCACTGAAGAACAGGATGCGCGGGCCGATATGCGGCGCGCTTTCCGCCCGGGCGATCCGGAGGGCATCCGGCAGGAGCATTTCTCTTTCGACATGAACAGAGGTCATCTGTCGACCCTCTCCCGGCCTGAACCCGCATCCCGAATTGCGCCCATGGCATCGGACGCGCATGAAGCATGAAACCCTCATACGGCGCAATGCACCCACTGTCATCTGCAAGGGCGCCCGGCGTGGCGAAGCGGCGAGCCATCCCGTGCGGTCGGTCAGCTTGGCCCGAACATCCGTTCGGATGACCGCAGCCATTTTGGAGAACGTTCCCGTCTATGGTATTCTGCGGCCATTGTACGGAGTTCAATAGGAGTAGGTGGTTTCGAAAAGCAATTTTTTTGGGGGGACGGAAATGGCTATCGTCAATGGCACACCAGGAAATGACACGCTGATCGGCACAGCCGGGAATGACACTTATCTTCCGGGCGCGAATAACGGGTATGACAGGATCGAAGGTTCAGGCGGTTCCGACCTGATTGACTTCACCGGCAGCAATTCAAACTCATTCTACGAAATCACCTATGGCGGCCTCGCCGGGCCGATCACTGCGAACATCGACGCCCAAAACGATACGGGGTCCGTCATAAAGGCGGGCCTTGGCACGGACACCTTCAATGGGATCGGCCCTGCCACCGATTTCAATGCCGGCACCGGCGACGGCGTGATGCTCACCGGTACGACAGCCGGAGACAGCTTTACCCTGAATGCGCGAACCTCGGGATGGTTTGCCTTCGCAGGCGGCGAAGGCGCGGATTCCTACAACATCACATTCAACGGTTTCAGCACTGTCCGACTGGATTTCAGATTTGGTCTCTCGCTCGCCCCCTCAAGCGGCGTGTCGATCGACCTGCGTACGGGTGACATCTTCAACGACGGCTTCGGCAATGTCGAAACGATCAGCATTTCCGGTGACCCGGGGCGGATCGAACTTCAGGGCACGGACCTGAACGACAGCTTGCTCGGCAGCGATTTCGATGACAGTTTCCGGGGGCGCGCCGGCAACGACACGATCACCGGGTTTGGCGGTTTTGACCGGGCTCGCTATGACAACGGTCAGGTCACAAACGTCAATGTCAATCTCGTCTCGGGCGCCGCCACTTACCTTTGGAACGGCGTCGGATACACCGATCAGCTCAGCGGGATTGAGCGGATCGACGCGGCCAACAACAGCAATGACACCCTGATCGGTGACGGAAACGACAACCACCTGCGGGGCCGCAGCGGTGACGATACCCTGCAGGGCGGCGGCGGCGAGGATTCACTTCAGGGCGATGATGGCCACGACTCGCTGATCGGCGGCAGCGGAGATGACGAGCTTTGGGCCGGTGACGGCAATGACACCCTGCGCGGCGGAGACGGCCGCGACTTCCTTGAAGGCTGGGACGGGAATGACGTTCTGGACGCCTCCGGAGGGTCCGCCGGCACGCAGGGCTTTGGCGATTATATCCGCCCCGGCCTTGGCAGCGATCAGGTGATCGGTCACGCCGGGCACTGGGCAACCGGCGAAGGCGCGGACCTCAGCTATGGCGATCTTCAGGGGCATGGCGGCGTGACCATCGTTTCTGGCGTCAACGGGACAGGCACCGTAACAGGCGCCGGAGGTCAGGTGAACGACACCTTCTCATTCATCCACTTCTTCGAAGGCTCCATGGACAGTGACTCGATCACCGGGTCCAGCGAAGATCGGTGGGAAGGTTTTGTCGGGCTGGCTGGCAACGACGTGATCAATGGTCTCGGCGGGTTCAATGCCGTCTTCTACGACGCTGAGCAGCATTATGGCGGAGGGGCGGTTGGCATCGTCGCCAATCTTGCCACAGGCATGGTGACCGACACCTTCGGCGATACCGATACCCTGATCAACATCGATGAGTTGACGGGATCCATTCAAGCTGACGTAATAGACGCCAGCGGGTCCACGGATCGATGGTCGCTGCGTGGGCGCGACGGCGACGATTCCATTCTGGGTGGCAGTGCCGATGATGACCTCCGTGGCGAGAACGGCAATGACACGCTACGTGGAGGCGCGGGACGCGACACCCTGCGCGGCGGTGACGGCAACGATACACTTGACGGTGGTGCCGGAGATGCAGACCGCGCGGACTATCGCGACGACCCAGGCGGTGTTCATGCCGATCTTGTTTCAGGCACCGCAACCGATGGTCACGGCGACACGGACACGCTGATCGGCATCGAGAATGTCACCGGCAACGGGTTCGACGACACTCTACTTGGTGACGGCAATGACAACAGCCTCGTCGGCAAGGGCGGAAACGACTCCATCGATGCGCGCGGCGGAAACGACTATGTCGAGGGCGGTGCCGGCAATGACACTCTGAACGGCGGCGCAGGTGACCGAGACCTTCTGGCCTACAGCGGTGAGGATGGCACGCTGTCGGTTAACGTCGATCTGACGACCGGGACTGCCACCGACACCTTTGGCGACAATGACACCGTGAACGGCTTCGAGCGCGTGCGTGGGACCAGCCTGAACGACTCCATCAGAGGCGATGGCGCTGACAACACCCTGGAAGGCAACGACGGCAACGACACTCTGCGCGGTGAGGCCGGACACGACGCCCTGATCGGTGGTGATGGCAACGACCAGTTGTTCGGCGGTGATGGCAACGATTTCCTGGAAGGCGGAGACGGCGACGATACGCTGGACGCAAGCGGCGGCAGTGCCGCAACCAATTTTTGGGGCGACTTCATCATGCCCGGGCGCGGCAGCAACACCATCATCGGGCATGCCGCGCTATTTGCTACGGATGGCATAGACGTTAGCTATCGCGATCTGTCCGGGACCGGCGGGCTTGTTCTGACGGTGGGCGCAAATGGCACCGGCACGGTGATGTCAAACACGCCGGGCGTGGTGAACGATTCATTCACCTACGCTCACAATTTCGAGGGCTCGCAGGACAATGACCTATTCAATGGCTCCGCCAATGCAATTTGGGAAGGCTGGGCCGGGCGACGCGGCAATGACACCATGCACGGGGCCGGTGGCTATGATGAACTTCAGTACTTTGATGGCGACACCGGGGCCATCACGGTCAATTTTGCCACCGGGATGGCGACTGACGAATTTGGAGACACGGATACCTTCACCGGGATGGAGGCGGTCAGGGCAACCTCTCAAGCCGATACGCTGATCGGCGCCGCAGCTCTGTCTTTTATCAGCTTTCGCGGACTGGACGGGAATGACACGATCACCGGATCCTCGTCCTGGGATCGGGCGGACTATTCCAGAGACGCTAATAGTGGCGGCGCCAACGGGATTGTCGCGGATCTTTTTGCTGGCACTATTCTGGATGGCTTTGGCGCCACCGACCAGATTACCGAAATTGATGAGGTCCGGGGCACCGACGTTGCCGATAGCATGAGCGCCGCAGGCCTGACGCGCGGTATTCGCTTCGACGGAGAGGGCGGCGATGACACCCTGACCGGCGGCGGCGGTGACGACGAGTTCAACGACGGATCGGGCGACGACTCGATGCTTGGCGGGAACGGTGACGATCTTTGGATCATGAATACAGGGTCGGACTACTTTGACGGCGGTGCCGGAATTGACGCGATCTTTGTTGACCTGTCCGGGTTCGTTCCCGGTTCGATTATCGTGGAAACGGACCTTGAGTCCGGCGACAGTGGCGGCCGGGGGATAGCCACCCTTCGCGATGTTCTTGTTTCGGTCGAGAACGCCCGTTACGTCGGCGCCATCGATATTGATTTGGCGGGATCATCGGCTGCCAACCGTCTGGAAACCGACGACGGCAACGACACATTGGCGGGCCGCGGCGGCGCAGACACGCTTCGGGCAGGCGCCGGGAATGACCATCTCGACGGCGGTGCTGACAATGATCTCCTGATTGGCGGTCTTGGAGCGGATGACCTGATCGGCGGCACAGGTGAAGATACTGCCTCATACGAAGACGCCGCAGCGGGCCTGATCGCGGATCTGGACACCTCGGCGCTGAACACCGGCGAGGCCAATGGCGATACCTACACAGGGGTCGAAAACCTTGTCGGCTCGCACCATTCAGACAACCTGCGCGGGGATGCCGGTGCCAACATGCTGGTCGGTCTGGCGGGCAATGACACGCTGATCGGACGCGCAGGCCATGACACCCTGGTGGGCGGTACCGGGGCTGATAGGCTGATCGGGGGCACCGGTTTGAACACGGCGTCCTATATCGGCGCCCTTGGCGGGCTAATCGCCGATCTCGGTTCGTCCGGACTGAACTCGGGCGAGGCTGCGGGGGATACCTATGTCGATATCCACAACCTTCAGGGGTCGCTACACAGCGACAGCCTCAGAGGCGACACCAACGCCAACACCATCGAGGGTTTTGCAGGTGACGACACGCTGATCGGGCGTGAGGGCAACGACATACTGATTGGCGGTCTTGGAATGGATCGCCTGATCGGCGGCGTCGGGATCGATACCGCCTCTTACATGACAGCCGCAGGCGGGCTTATCGCAGACCTGCTCACGCCCGCCGCCAATACAGGTGACGCAAACGGCGATACCTACGTGGATATCGAGATCCTGCAGGGGTCCGGATTTGGCGACATCCTGCGTGGGGACGCAAGCGCCGGCACGCTGGATGGCGGAGGCGGGAATGACACCCTGATCGGACGTGACGGGAACGACACGCTGATCGGCGGGCTGGGTGCAGACCATCTGGTAGGCGGTGCCGACGACGACACCGCGTCATACGCCGGGGCGGCAGCGGGCTTGATTGCCGACCTCCAGATCCCCAGCCTGAATACCGGCGAGGCTGCGGGCGACACCTACGTGGGCATCGAGGCTCTGCAGGGGTCCGCCTTTGGCGACATCCTGCGCGGCGACGCCGCTGCGAACACGCTTGATGGCGGCGGCGGGAATGACACGCTGATCGGCCGCAATGGGAATGACACGCTGATTGGCGGGCTGGGCGCAGACCAACTCCTGGGCGGTGCCGACAGCGATACAGCATCTTATGCCGGGGCGGCGGCGGGTTTGATTGCCGACCTCCAGATCCCCGGACTGAACACCGGAGAGGCGGCGGGCGACACCTACGTCGACGTCGAGAACCTGCTGGGATCAGCCTTTGGCGACATTCTGCGCGGCGATGCCAATGCGAACGGGCTGGATGGCGGCCTTGGGGATGACACGCTGATCGGGCGCGATGGGGATGACACGCTGGTCGGCGGGCTGGGCGCAGACCGCCTCATCGGCGGGGCGGACGATGACACGGCGTCCTATGCCGGCTCATCCGCAGGTTTGATCGCCGACCTCCAGATCCCCGGCCTGAATACCGGAGAGGCAGCGGGCGACACCTATGTCGATGTGGAAAACGTGCTGGGGTCAGCCTTTGGTGACATTCTGAGGGGAAATGCCAGCGCGAACCAACTGAATGGCGATAATGGCAACGACACGCTGACAGGGCGCGACGGGGATGACACTCTGATCGGAGGGCTGGGCGCAGACCGGCTCATCGGTGGGGCAGACAGTGACACGGCGTCTTATGCCGGGGCGGCGGCGGCAGTGATCGCCGACCTCCAGATCCCGGGCCTGAACGCCGGAGAGGCGGCGGGCGACACCTATGTTGATGTCGAAAATCTGCAAGGGTCAGTCTTTGGCGACATCCTGCGCGGGGACGGAAGCGGGAACGTGCTGCATGGCAATAACGGGGCCGACAAGCTGATCGGGCGGAACGGCAACGACACCCTGTTCGGCCAAGACGGGGCCGACACGCTGGAAGGCGGGCTTGGAAATGATGCCCTGAACGGAAACAACGGCACGGACGTCCTGCGGGGAAGAGAAGGCGAAGACACGCTGATGGGCGGCGCCAATCTGGACTTCCTGACCGGGGGCGCGGATGCGGACACCTTCCTGTTCCAATCCCTTGGTGACGCCGGATCGGGTGTGGCAAGGGACCAGATACTGGACTTCCAGTCGGGGCTGGACATCATCGATCTGTCGGCCCTGTCCGCAGGCACCCTGACCTTCGTCGGCACGGGTCCCTTCACGGCGGCCGATCAGGTGCGCCTTTTCGAGACCCCGTCGGGATCGACAATCGTTCAGATCAACACCGACGCGACATTGAGCCCGGATGCAGAAATCAGGGTGGCGAATGTCATCGGCCTGACGGCGGCCGACTTCGTACTTTGACCCGTCGCGGGGTTGCCCGACCGGGGCGACCCCGAGGCATTGCGATAGCGAATGTTGAGAGGATGATCAGGGCAGAGACGAGTCTGATCTCTCATCCGCTGGCAACCGGCGGATGGCGGGCCGTGCACCTATGTTGGCGACGACTGCCGGCAAGCGGTTTGCCGTGTCTGCCTGCCGAGGCCGGGTACCGTCACTCTCTGCCCCGCAGCACCTCACCTGCACCTTGCGCAACGAATGACCGCGCCTGATCGCTGTTCTCGAAGATATGCGTCCTTGCGTCGGGAAACACCTCTCCCAATTTCATGCGCATGAAAGCAGAGCCGGAGTAACGCGAAACGATACGGTAATAGCGGTCAGTCAGGTCCGACACCATCCGGCCCCAGACGGTTTCCAGGTCTTCGTCGATGCGGAAGCCGTCGTAGTTCACAACCACGTCGACCCGTCCGGGCCGGCTCTTGCACAGGTCGGCCACCAGTTGCCCCACCCGGTCAACCTCTTCCCGGTTACGGATGCGCATCTTCTCGAAGTTGAGAAACAACATCCCCGTCGCGGGGTCGAAGGCGATCCGGTCTGGCAGGTCGAGCTTCAGCAGATCCTGCCGGAGCCCCATCTCCCCCTCCAGAAAAACGCGCCGGTCCATGAGTTGCAAATCCTCGATCACGGGCGGCGTGTCCATCAGCGCAAGAATGTCGCGATCCAGATCGATACCGGGCGCAATCTCGATCAGCTTCAATCCCTGCACTGTCAGTTCGAACACGCAGCGTTCGGTGACATACAATACCGGCTGGCCCAGTCGCGCCGCCCGCGCCCCGGAAAAGGTGATCTGTTCGACCTCTGTCAGGAATTTCGGGGCCGATCCTTCGCGCCGAATGTTGACCGCACCCTCTGTGATCGCAATGTCCAACCCGGAGGCCGTGAAGGTTCCGGCAAAGACGACGCTGCGGGCGTTCTGCGAGATATTGATGAAGCCACCCGCCCCCGCCAGTCTGGGCCCGAAACGGGACACGTTGACGTTGCCCGCAGCATCCGCCTGCGCCAGTCCAAGGCATGTCATGTCAAGCCCGCCACCATCGTAGAAATCGAACTGGTTGTTCTGCGGGATCACGGCGTCACAATTGACGGCCGCCCCGAAATCGAGGCCCGACGCAGGCTGACCGCCAATGACGCCGGGTTCGGCCGTCAGGGTCAGATGCTCCAACAGCCCCTCTTCGGCGGCGACGGATGCCACGCCTTCGGGCATCCCGATCCCCAGATTGACCACGCCATTGACCGGCAGTTCAAAGGCGCAGCGCCGCGCGATGACTTTGCGCGCATTCAGCGCCATGCTGGGAATCTCACCCTCGGGCGTACGGATCCGGTTGGTGAACCCTTGGCTGAAGGCCGTGCGGTAGGTTTGCAGGTGATGATCCGGGCGCGCCACGACGACCGCATCGACGAGAATTCCCGGAATGTGCACGTCGCGGGCTGGCAATGTCCGGGCGCGCGCCATCCGTTCAACTTGAACAATGACGACGCCGCCGGAATTCTTGACCGCCATCGCCTGAGCGAGGTTGTCGATGCACAGCGCCTCACGTTCCATCGTGATGTTGCCCGCCTCATCCGCGGTCGTGCCGCGCAACAGGGCCACTGTCAGCTTTTGCGACGGGTAGAACAGCACCTCTTCGCCGCCGATTTCCATCAAAGATACCTGCGGATCGGTGCTGATATCGTTGATCGCGCCGCCGCCGTTGCGCGGGTCCACGAATGTCTCCAGCCCGACCTTGGACAACATCCCCGGCTTGCCCGCGGCGATATCGCGATAAAGTTGGCTGATGCATCCCTGCGGCAGGTTCCAGCCCTCGATCTTGCCTGCGGTCGCCAGCGCCGCGACCTTGGGGATCAGCCCCCAATGCCCACCGATCACCCGTTTCAGCAGACCTTCGTGGCCCAGCCGATTGAGGCCCCGGTCCTTGCCGTCCCCCTGCCCGGCGGCGAAGACCAAGGACAGGTCGCGCGGGTGCCCCGTGTCCAGAAACCGGGTCTCGATCGCCGCCAAAAGCTCATCCGGGACACCGATCCCGACAAATCCCGAAGTGGTCAGCGTATCGCCGTCCTTGATAAGTGCGGCGGCCTCAGCTGCAGAAACAACCTTGTTCTTCATCTGTTACGTCCTCAGGATACGGTCCCCTCGCCATCAAATGGCAATGCGGTCCCGGCGATATTTTCGGCGATGTTTGGGCACAAGAACAGCGCGGCACTGGTAAGCTGCCCAACGGTAACAAACTTCTGTGGTCTTTGCGCGGCCTGAAGACCGCTGCGGCAACGTCTGCGCCATTCATTTCCGTAGTCGCTCCCTCCCCTCGGTTCGCGGATGTCCGGAGCCGATTGAAACAGTGCCGTCGCGAGTTCGAGGGAACGCTTCGGAGTAATTCGGCACCAAGGTCATGTAACTGCGCCGCATTCGCAGGCAAAGCCGGGTCGCGATTGGCAGATTTCCACCTCGCGGACGGATTTCTGGCGACAATCCTGCGCACTTCGGATTCGCTGGCGGAAAACTTCCACAAGGCGCCCCCCATGACGCAGACCACCGACCGCAGCTTTGTCACCGCCGCCGCTCAGCTAGGCCCCATCGCCCGCGACGAACCCCGTAAAGAGGTGGTCGCCCGGCTATGCACGTTGATGCAAACCGCCTATGACCAAGGCGCGCGTGTTGTCGTCTTTCCCGAACTGGCCCTGACGACGTTTTTTCCACGCTGGTTCATGGAGGACCCCGCCCAGATTGACCCATGGTTCGAAACCGCCATGCCAAATCTGGTGGTGCAGCCACTGTTCGACCTTGGCCGCGACCTGAACATCGCCTTCCACCTCGGCTATGCCGAAAAGACGCCCGATGGGCGCTATTTCAACACGGCAATTTTTGTCGAGGACGGCCGGATCACCGGCAAATACCGCAAGATCCACCTGCCCGGACACGCCGACCATCAGGACTGGCGGCCCTTTCAGCATCTGGAAAAGCGCTATTTCGAAAAGGGCGATCTTGGCTTTCCGGTCTTTGACGGTCTGGGCGGCAAACTTGGGATGTGCATCTGCAACGACCGCCGCTGGCCCGAGACATGGCGCATGCTGGGTCTTGGCGGGGCCGAGATGGTCATGCTGGGCTACAACACGCCGCTGCACTACCCGCCCGCGCCAGAGCACGATCACCTGCAGTATTTTCACAACGAGTTGTCGCTACAGGCCGGGGCTTACCAGAACGGGATGTGGGTGGTGGCGGCGGCCAAGGCGGGCCGTGAAGAAGGCTGTGACCTGATCGGCGGCAGTTGCATCGTGGCCCCCACCGGAGAGATCCTTGCCCGTGCGGCCACGGTCGCGGATGAGGTGATCACCGCCCGTGTCGACCTGGGCCGCTGCGCCGAGATCCGGCGCAACGTGTTTGATTTCGCCCTGCACCGGCAGCCCGGCGACTACGGGCTGCTGACCATGCCACGGGGCTAATGCAGTTCGACCACTGCTTCGACCTCGACCAGTGCCAGCTCCGGCAAAGAGGCGACATTGACGGCGGTGCGCGCGTGCCGCCCCGCCTCGCCGTATAGGTCCATGAACAGCTGCGAGGCGCCGTTGACCACCGCCGGCCCCTTGCCGAAATCCGGCGTCGCCGCCACATAGCCATTCAGCTTGACCACCTGCGCGACAGAGGACAGCGACCCGGTCACCGCCTTGATGTTGTAGAGCAGGTTCAGCGCGCACATCCGCGCCGCCGCATACCCCTCTTCGATGTCAGATGCGGGCGTCATCGGGCCAAAGTACTTCGGCACGCCTTCCCACTCACAGATGTGGCCGGACAGGAACAGCGTCTTGCCGGTCACCTTGCCATGCAGGTACAGCGCCCGCGACGGGGCCGATGGCGGCAAGGCAAGGCCCATACCGGCCAGTTTCTCTTCGATAGCGCAGGTCATGCGACGTCCTTTTGCAATGTCATGGCAAGGCGGATCAGCGACAGGTCGGACCCGCGCGGCCCGATCAGTGACAGGCCATATGGCGCGCCGTCGACCCTGCCCGCCGGAAAAACCACCTGCGGCAGACCCGCCAGCCCCGCCACACAGAGCAGCTTCTGCGAGACATGCCGATAGCCGTCGAAGACCTCGACCGGCGCATCAAAGTGGAACGGCGCGTCATGCACCACCGGCGCAAGGATCACGCCGTCGCTGCCCAGCAGGTCTTGCACATGGGCGGTAAAGGCGGCACGGGCCTTGCGTGCGGGGGCAATCTCGGTCTCGGTCAGCGCCTCGGCTGCGGCGGCACGGCCGTCGATACCGCGCACCAGCGGCATCCCGGATTGCCGGATGTAGGGCACGATATGCGCCTTGGCGTCCGCGCCCATCGTAGTCAGGAAGGTCTGATAGGCAGGTTCGACCCCATCCAGGTACAATCCCTCCAGCGGGGCGGCGTCCAACCCGGCAAACCCGGCCTCGCAGACCGCGCGCTGTTCCGCGCCCAGTTGATCCATCATCTCGACCGGCCACAACAGGCGGGGGATGTCAGGCAAAGGCGCATCATCGGTTTGCAGCACCGAATGCGCCCGCAACAACGTCTCACCGTCGCGCGCAAACAGCCCGCAAGTGTCATAGCTGGGCGCAAGCTCCATGACGCCCTCCAGCGAGATGCGCCCATGCGTCGGACGCATCCCCCAGAGCCCGCAGAAACTGGCCGGGGCGCGCACCGATCCGCCGGTGTCCGACCCGATGGCGATATCGGCCAAGCCTCCCGCCACTGCCGCCGCCGACCCAGAGGAGGACCCGCCGGTGATCCGTCCGGGCGCCGCAGGGTTCTGCACGTACCCGAAATGCGCGTTCATCCCGTACATCGACCAGGCAAGCTCATCCGTGTGCGTCTTGCCCACGAACGCGGCGCCCGCGTCCAGCAGCGCCTGCGCGGCGGGACAGGTCCTGTCCTTGACCTCTGACATGGCCAGGGCAAGCGGATTGCCATTGCCGGTGCGATATCCGGCGACGTCGTAGATATCCTTGACCGCCAGCCGCAAGCCGTTCAGCGGGCCTTCGCCATTCGGCACCGCGACGGGCGGATAGGGCATGAAACAATGATAGGGGTCTTTGTCGATCAGCATCGGCTCACTCGGCGGCTATGGGTTCGGCGGCGCGCAGACAGGCCACGCGGCGGCGGTCGCCGGGCGACAGCATCGGCGGCAGGTCAGCGCGGCATTCGGGCATCGCCACGGGGCAGCGCGGCGCAAAGGGGCAACTGTCCGGACGCACCTCCAGCGCGGGCGGCGCGCCGGGGATGGCGGACAGGCGTTCACCGCGCGCCACATCGTGCAGGTTCGCGGCCAGCAGCCCTTGGGTATAGGGGTGGCGCGCGTCTCGGATGATCTCGTGCGTGGTGCCCTCTTCGATGATCTGGCCCGCGTACATCACGGCGATCCTCTCGGAGATTTCCACGGCCACGCCGATGTCATGGGTGACAAAAATCACCCCCATGCCGAATTCCTTCTGCAACTCTCGCAACAGCAGCAGGATCTGGATCTGCACCGTTGCATCCAGCGCGGTGGTCGGCTCATCCGCCAGCAACAGGCGCGGGCGGCAGGCCAGCGCCAGCGCGATCATCACCCGCTGCCGCATCCCGCCGGACAGTTCGTGCGGATAGTTGTGCAGCCGCCGATTGGCAGACGGGATGCGCACCCGGTCCAGCATGTCCAGCGCGGTCGACATGGCCTCTGCCTTGTTCACGCCCTTGTGCCGCATGACAGATTCCGCGATCTGGTGACCGACGGTATAGACCGGGTCCAGCGCCAGCGCCGGTTCCTGGAACACCATCGACACCTCACCGCCGCGATACCGTTGCAGCGCCTTGCCGCGCAGGGACATGATGTCGGTACCGTTCACATGGATCGTGCCATCGACCTCTGACCGTTTCGGCGGCAAGAGCCCCAACAGCGTCTTCAGCGTCACCGACTTTCCGGACCCGCTTTCGCCCAACAGCGCCATCGTCTCACCCTGTTCCATCGACAGCGACACGTCGTTGATCGCATGAACGGTGCGCTTGCCCTTGAAGCGCACGTTTAGGTTCTTCATCTCCAGCAGTTTGGTCATTCCGGCACCCCCTGCCCCGCCTTGGGATGGCCGGACTCTGCGTCGTGCAAGTGGCAGGCGACCATGTGATCGCCGTTGCGCGCCAGCCCCGAGAGTTTCGGAACGGCCACCTTGCAGACTGCACTGGCAAAGCGGCAGCGGGTGTGAAACCGGCAGCCCGAGGGCGGGTTGATCGGGTTGGGCGGGTCGCCCGCCAGCGGCGGCTCCTTGGTCCGGTTGTCCGGGTCCATCGACGGCATCGCCGAAAACAAGGAGCGCGTGTAGGGATGCGCCTGCTCTTGCCAGATGCTGTCCACCGGCGCGACCTCGACCACCTCGCCCAGGTACATCACCAGGATCCGGTCAGAGATATAGCGCACCACGTTCAGGTCATGGCTGATGAAAACATAGGTCAGGCCGAATTCTTCGCGCAGATCGTTGAGCAGGTTCAGCACCTGCGCCTCGACCGATTTGTCCAGCGCCGATACCGCCTCATCCAGCACCACCAGACGCGGCGACATGGCCAATGCGCGGGCAATGTTCACCCGCTGCCTCTGTCCGCCGGACAGTTCATGCGGATAACGATGGGCAAAGCGGTTGGGGTCCAGCCCCACCCGGTCCATCATCTTGCGGGCTAGGTCCTCTGGGTTGTCCAAACCCTGCACCCTTGCGCCAAAGGCTACGGAATCGAGGATCGTCAGGCGCGGGTTCAGGGTGGCATAGCTGTCCTGAAACACCATCTGCACGCCGCGCCGCAACTCTTTCAGCGACAGACGCTCGCCAAGGGCCTGACCGTCAAAGACGATCTCGCCCTTGTCCTTTTCCACCAGCCCGATCAGCAGCTTGGCAGTGGTGGACTTGCCGCAGCCGGATTCCCCGACAATGCCCAAAGTCTCGCCCTTCTTGACCTCGAAGGACACGCCGTCGACCGCCTGCACCTTGGCCTGCGTGCGACCAAGGACGCCGCCCCGGACGGGAAAGTACTTTTGCAGGCCGGTCACGCGGATCAGCGGTTGCGCCGGGCCGCCGGTGTCCGGCAACGGCTGATAGGTGTCAGTCACGGACATTCATCGCACTCCTCAGACCGTCGCTCAGCAGGTTCAGGCATAGCGAGGTGATAAAGATCATCACGCCCGGCAGTGCCGACAGCCACGGGTTCACGTAGATGACGGACCGCAGCGTGTTCAGCATCAGCCCCCATTCGGGTTCCGGAGGGCGCACCCCGATGCCAAGGAAGGACAGACCTGCGGCAAGGATCATGCAGACCGATGTCAGCGAGGTGGCATAGACAAAGATCGGCGACAGCACGTTGCCGATCACATGCACCCGGATCACTGTCCACGCGCTGGCGCCGGTGGCGCGGGCCGCGTCGATGTAGTCCAGCTTGCGGACGCCGGACGTGACCGCCTCGGCCACCCGCGTGATCGGCGGGATGAATACGATGGTCAGCGACACAAGGCTGTTGACGATCCCCGCCCCCAACGCGCCGGAAATGGCGATGGCCAGAAGCACGGACGGAAAGGCAAAGAACACGTCCACCGTCCGCATGATGATGGTGTTGGTCAGTCCGCCGACGTAACCGGCGGTGATCCCAAAGATCGACCCCGCGAAAAAGGCGATGACCACAGGCATCAGCCCGATGAACAGTGTCAGCCGCCCGCCATAGATCAGCCGGGCCAGCATGTCGCGGCCCTGCTCATCGGTGCCCAGCGGATAACCCGGCGCGCCAATCGGTTTCAGCCGGGCGATCATCGACCCCTTGTAGGGATCGGCAAGGCCCAGATAGGGCGCAAAGACCGCCGACAGGATCAACGCCGCGATCACCGCAAGGCAGAACATCGTCAGCGGGTCGCGGATCAGCCGAGCACCGACACCGGACCAGTAGCCCTTGGATTTCTCGACTTTCTTGACGGCGGGGATCGTGGTTGAGTCAGCCATGGCCATACGTCACGTCCTCTGGATACGGGGGTCGATGGCGGCTTGAACCACATCGACAATCAGGTTCATCGCCACGAAGAACAGCGCCAGCACCAGGATGGTCCCCTGCAACAGTGGGAGGTCGCGCTGGAAGATGGCGTTCGACAGCAAAAAGCCGGAGCCGGGCCAGTTGAACACCGTCTCGATCAGGATCGACCCGCCCAACAAATACCCCAGTTGCAGCCCCATGACCGACAGCGCGGTGGCGGCGGCATTGCGGGCGACGTGGCGCAGCACGTCAGCGCGGCTCATGCCCTTGGCATAGAGGGCGTCGACGAAATCCTGGCTCAGGATGTCGCCCGCCAGCGCCCGCACGGTGCGTGCCACGATGCCGATGGGCACCACGGCCAGCGTCACGGCGGGCAGGACAAGGTGGCGCATATGCGCCCAGTCCCAGGCCCAGCTTTGCGAGCCACCGGGTCCCGCCCCCATCGAAGGCAGCCAGCCAAGGTTCACGGAAAAGATGATGACCAAAACGATCCCCAGCCAGTAATTCGGCACGGACACGCCGGTGATAGACAGCGCCGTTACCGCGCGGTCGATCCAGGTGTCGCGGAAATAGCCCGCGAGAAAGCCAAGGAAGATGCCGATGGGAAAGGCGATCACCGCCGCCGAAACCGCCAGCAACAGAGAGTTTTCAACCGCGCCGAATACTTCGGCGGCGACGGGGCGTCCGGTGGCGATGGACTTGCCCATGTCGCCCTGCGCGAGGTTCCCGATCCAGATGGCGTATTGCACGGGCAGCGGTTTATCGAGGCCATAGGCCGCGCGCATGGCGGCCTGTTCCTCGGCCGTGGCGTCGATCGGCATGATGGCGGTCAACGGATCGCCGGGGGCGATCTGAACCAACAGGAAACAGATGACCGACACGCCAAAGGCGACGGGCAGGACCAGCAGGATGCGGCGGATGAGATAGCTGAGCACGGGGTTTGGCTTTCTGTTCCGGATGCCCCCGCCACAGGTTGCGGCGGGGGCGATTGACTTACTCGGCCATCGAGATGGAAGAGAAGTTCTGGTACCAGTTCTGCGCCTGAACAAAGCCCTCGACCTTGGGGCTCATGGCGCGCGGCGCGACGTCATGGGTCACAAAGAGGAACAGTGCCTCGTTGACGTATTTCTCGTGCGTCTTCTGCAACACGACGGTCTGTGCCTCGGGGTCGAAGGTGGTCTTGATCTCTTCAAACAGCGCCTGCATTTCCGGGTCCTTGTAGTGGCCCCAGTTGGTGCCGTTCGGCGCGATCAGACCCTCGTCGAGGTGGCGGATCAGGCCGGTGAACGGATCCTGGATGAAGTAGGTGAAGTTGATCGACTGCGCGCCATCCACGGCCTCGTCCGCGGCCCCGGCCCGCCACAGGTTGATCATCTGGTTCCATTCCACGACCATGAATTCTACGTCGATCCAGACCTCGGCAAGGCTCTGCTGGACGTATTCATTCATCGGCAACGGCAGCATCTGGCCCGAACCGGAGGGAGAGATCAGCGCCTTGACCGTCAGTCGGTTGTCGGGGCCAAACCCGGCCTCTGTCATCAGCGCCTGGGCCGCTTCCAGATTGTAGGACGGATCGAACTCGGGGTTGCCGAACCACTGGGAGGACGGCGGCAGGAAGCCCTTGGCCGGCACCATCAGGCCACCCAGCAGCGGCATCATGCTTTCGCGGTCGATCGCCATGTTGGCGGCCTTGCGCACGCGGATGTCATTCCACGGCGAGCCTTCCAGCCGCGACAGGTGCCATGTCCAGTTGTGCGGATAGGCGTTCGACGAGATCACGAACCCATTGCCGGTCATCGCCGGGATGGTGTCGGGTGCAGGCGCTTCGATCCAATCGACCTGACCGGACAGCAGTGCGGCGGAACGTGCGTTGGGTTCCGGCAGCGGGATCAGCACCATCTTGTCCAGCTTGGGAATACGGGTTTCATCCCAGTAGTCCGGGTTCGGCACCAGTTCGGCGCGTTCACGCGGCACGAAGGTGTCCAGTTTCCACGGACCGGTGCCCGAGGGCGACATGGCGACCTTTTCCCAATCCTTGTCCATCGCTTCCCAGTTGGCCTTGGACGACATCAGGATCCACGCCAGCTGATAGGGCAGCGTCGCATCGGGGACCTTCGTGGTGATGGTCAGGGTCAGATCGTCGACCGCCTCATAAGATGCGACGGCCGGAATGCGGCTCTTGCCCTGCGCCGACTGGCGCGGGTCATATTGCTCGGACCCATCGTCCAGCAGCTTGTCGAGGTTCCAGACGATCACCTCGGCCGTCAGCGGCGAACCGTCGTGAAAGGTCACGCCCTCGCGCAGGGTGAAGGTCCATGTCAGTTCGTCCTCGCCCACCGACCATTCGGTCGCCAGACCGGGGATCAGGACTGACGGTTTGTCGGCGCTGGTCAGGTCCCATTCGATCAGCGAATCGTAGACCGTATAGCCCATGAACCGCATGCCTTCGCCGCCCTGATCGGTCTGGCCGGTGGTCAGCGGAATGTCGGCTGCGGTCATGCCGACGCGCAGCACACCCTGGGCGTTTGCAATCGACGCACAGGACAACGCGACCGCTGTCGCGATTGCCACTGCCCCTCTGATGAATTTCGGCATGGATACCTCCTTGTGTTTCCAAGTCATTGTTATTCCTTCACATTAGAGGTCGATCTGACGCCAACCCTTGTTTCCTAAAACTCTGACCGGGGCTTTTCCCTGCGCCCAGCGGGAACCTGCATTCGGCGGACACTTTTATGCTGCATCGCAGCGCAGTGCTTATTTTTTGACCTTTTGGTCAGGATCTGACGCCTCTTTCTGCGGCGCGGAAACACCACTTTCGCCATCGCTCAACCCAAGGATGTCGCGCATTTCGGCACAGGCCGCGCGAATCGGCGAAATCAGCGGCACTGGGCTGTCCGCCGACAGCCGCTCTGCCGCCTCGCCAAGGGGGCCGCCGCCGATGATGACAACCTCCGCACCCTCTTCTGCCGCCCGCAGAACCGCCGCGTTCAGCGCCGCGTCCAGCCGCGCGGAATGCGCCATCAGCGCCAGCGGATCGTCCGGGGTCAGGTAACAGCCGACATAGCCGTCGTAGGGCGTCATCATGCGGTCGATCGCCTCTGCCAGTGCCGGCGTCGTGGTTGCCACGGCAAAGCGTCGCCCTTTGGCGGCACGGGCCGAGGCCGCGCCGATTCCGATCACCGGGCAAGCCTGCCGCGCCGCCAGCGCAGCGCGCCCCGGATCGCCAAAGGCAGAGACAATCACGCCTGAAACCTTTGGTATCCGCGCCTCGGCCACCAACTTTGCGGCGGCCTCCAGCGCGTCCTGATCAATGATCATCTGTGGCCCACGCGGCGCAGTCCATCCGGTGATCTCCGGTAGATCGCGCCGTGCGATTTCCAGCATCGCCACCGTCGTGGCGGCGTTGGCATTGGGGTTCATCAACAGAACGCTCACGCCCCCGGCCCCGCGTCCAGCATGGTGCCAAGCCCCAAAAGCAGCGGCTCTGCCCCCATGTCCCCGATCAGTTGCATCCCGATGGGCAGCGCGCCCCCCTGCCCCGCCGGGAATGCCAGCGCAGGCAGGCCCGCCGCGTTGACCCAGCCGGTATAGATCGCATGGCCCCGCGGCCCGACCGGCTGGCCATCGATCTGCGCAGGATAAGCGATGGCCGCAGGCCAGGGCATCGCCGCCGCCGTGGGCATCAGCACTGCGTCATAACCCCAGAGGCCGCGCACCGCCTCCCGCAGGGCAAAGATGCGGGTCATGGCCTCATACAGATCCACCGCGCTGGCCCCGTCGCCTGCGCGCGCCATCGCGCGATATTTCTCGGCGGCACTGGCCAGCAAGGCAGGATCGCTGCGACCGAGATGCGCCAGCCCGATCTCGGCGATGCCCGACCAGACCGCGTTCAGCGGGTTCAGATCCAGAGGCAGGCCGCCCTCGACCACCTTATGTCCCAGCCCGCGCAAACGGTCGACCGTGACGGCAAAGCAGTCGCGGATCAGCGGATCGCAGGGCGCATCCCCCAGCAGGCCGACCGCAAGAATACGGCAGGCGCCCGGCGCCATTGCCCCTTGTCCCGACAGCACACTGTGAAACAGCTCAAGGTCGCGCGCGGATCGGGTGATCGGCCCCACGACCTCCAGGTCCAGCAGTACTTGCGGCAGGCCGTCGCCACGCCGCACCGTCCCGATCCCCGGTTTCAGCCCCCACAGCCCGGTGTAGCCCGCAGGGCGGCGAATGGAACCGCCGCCATCGGTCGCCAGACCCGCCACCGCCATGCCCGAGGCCACCGCCGCGACGACACCGCCAGAGGATCCGCCCGGCGTCAGCGCCGGGTCCACCGGGTGCCGTGTGGGGCCAAAGGTGGCGTTGTCGGTATAGCCCTCGACGGCGAATTCCGGCGTGTTGCCCTTGCCCAGGATCACCGCGCCCGCCGCGCGCAATGCCGCCACTGGCAATTCATCCCGGTCGACCGTTCTTTGCGCCAGTTCAGCGTTGCCCCATGCGGCCGGCATCCCGGCGGCACAGAGGTTGTCCTTGACGATCACCGGCACACCGTTCAGCGCCCCCGGCGTGCCGCCCACCCGCAGAGCCTGCGCGGCGGTTCGCGCCTCGTGCAGGGCAGTGCGCGACAAGGCGCTGTAGGCGTTCAACCGGCCGTCCGTCGCCGCGATCTGGTCCAGATGGGCGCGCGTCACCTCTACCGGGTCAGCGCGGCCCTCTGCATAGGCGGCCAGCAGTGCCGTGGCGTCCATTCCGGTCACGGTCAGATCCCTCATCGACCTACGGCCTGCGGCAGCCAAGTCACCACCTTCGGCCAGAAGATCAGTGCCGAGGTGAACAGCAGCATCAGCCCCGCGTAGGGCACCGCCCCCGCCACCACGTCCGAGAACGGCCCGCGATCGCCGCGCACGCCCTGCACCACGTACAGGTTCATGCCAACTGGTGGCGTGATCATCCCCAGCTCGCACATCAGCACGACGAAGATGCCGAACCAGATCGGGTCCACCCCCGCCTGCACCACGATCGGCACGAAAATCGGGATCGTCAGCACCTGCATCGACAGCACGTCCATGAACATGCCAAGGATCAGGTAGAACAGCATCAGCGCGAACAGCAGCTCGACCATGGTCAGCCCCTGCTGCGCAACCCACGCGGAAATCACCCCGGTTATCCCGCCCAAGGCCAGCGTCACATTCAGGGTAAAGGCCGCGACGATGATCAGCAGGATCATCCCCGTTGTCTTGGCGGTCTTGCGGAAACAAATGTCGAGAAAGGCCAGCGACAGCTTGCCCTCGGCCGCGACAAACCCCAGTGCCACGACCACGGCAAGGGCCGCGCTTTCCGTTGGAGTCGCAATCCCCAGATAGATCGACCCCATGACAATCAGAAACACCACTGCGGCAGGGACCAGATGCCTCAGCGCGGCGACTTTCACGGACCACGGGATCACCACGTCATCGCGCTTTTCGGTGTGGGTCAGGATGTCCTGCACGGCGATAAAGGCCATGAACAGCATGGTCAGCAGAATGCCCGGCACAACACCCGCGATGAACAACTGCCCGACAGAGACGCTGGCCAATGAGCCATAGACCAACAGGTTGACCGAAGGCGGAATGAGAATGCCCAAGGTGCCGCCCGCCGCCAATGACCCCAAGGATCGCGAGGGCCGATAGGCGCGTTCCTCCAGCGCAGGCAGCGCCACGGTGCCCACGGTGGCCGCCGTCGCCACGGAACTGCCGGACGTGGCCGCAAACAGCGCGCAACAGCCGATGTTGGTATGCAAAAGCCCGCCCGGCAGCCGCCCCAGCCACAGCGCCAGCGCACCATACATTCGGTCCGCCAGCCCTGAGCGCAGCAGCAGCTCGCCCAGCAGGATGAACAGCGGAATCGCGGTCAGCACCGGTTCGTTCGAGGTGCCCCAGATCACTGGTCCCATGCTTTGCAACAGCACCGGACCGTAAAGGATCATGCCCCCCAGCACGCCCATGGCGACCATGACAGAGGCCACCGGCAGCCCTGCCAGCAGCAGGCCCATCATGATGGTAAACCCGATGGCGACGTCAAAGATGCTCATCTCAGCGGCCTTTCATCTGGGTCAGTTCTTCGCTCAACTCGTCCTCGGCAGAGGTCGGGTTGAACGCCGCGGCCAGTGCCCGGTGCCGACCGGTAAAGAACAGCAGGCTCGCCCGCGCCAACAGGACGAAGGACAGCAGCGCAAAGCCCGCCAGCCCCGCGTACCAAGCCGATTGGGGCCAGATCAGTGGCGTCCGCCAGGGCGTTGCGGCGGTCGATCCATAGGCCAGCGTGTCAGAAATCACGAACCAGCCGACATAAAGGAAAAACAGCCCCAGTACCGCCAACGACAAGACCGCCAGCCAGTCCACCAGCGCCTGCGTCCAGATCGGCATCCGCGCGTGCAGAACATCGATGCGGATATGCGCGCGGTCCACCATCGCGACGATGAAACTCAGCGCCGCCCCGAAGGCGAGGATATAGCCGCCCAGTTCATCCGCACCCTGCAACGAGGTGTTGAACAACTTGCGCAGCAGCGTTTCCAGCGCGACGAAACCGGACAGAAACAAGAGCGACCAACCGAACAGGCGGCTGATCCAAGTGGCGAGGCGATCCATCGGGGTATCCTTGATAATATCGCCCGGACCGCAGGGAGGGACGGTCCGGGCGCAGGTCCGGCTTACATGCTGTCCTTGGCCGTCACGGCCTTGGTCCAGGCATCGGAACAGCCGGGGTTGGTTGCATCGCAAACCTCGGCCCACGCCGGGAAGGACACGTTGGGCACGGCGGTGCCGACCAGCTTCTTGTCCACATCCGTGGGTTCGACCAGCACGAGGTCATATTTCGTGCCTGTCTCGCAGGGTTCGGCGCCGGTGTTGCAGTTCACCGCATCGACGAACAGTTCTTCTGAATAGGTCCAGATCTTGTCGGTCAGCTTGTCAAACCCGGCCTGCAGTTTTTCCTGCTCTTCCGGCGACAGCTTGTTCCAGGTGTCCAGATTGATGCCATAGCCGTTCATCGCCAGTTGGAAGGCGATCGGCAGGGTATACGACGTCACCTCGGGCCAGCCGGCGGAATTGGCCGAGGACGGGCCGGTGATGGCGCAATCCACCACGCCGCGCGCCAGCGATTGCTGCACCTCGGGGAAACCGATGGGCACCGGCGTGCCACCCACCAGCGACACGAACTCGGCAAGGTTCTGGTCATAGACCCGCACCTTCAGCCCCTTGAGATCTGCCAGCGATCCGATTTCCGGCTCACAGAACAGCACCTGCGGACCAAAGGGCCAGACGCCCAGCAGCTTGGTGTTGAACCGCTCTTGCAGGCGTGCATCGACAATCGGGGCAAAGGCCTCGACCGTTTCGCGGCCCGTGGCGTAATCCGGGTTCAGCCCCACAAGGTCCAGACCAAGGATCGTCGGCTCATCCCGCGACACTTGGGACAGGCGCAGCGACACGATATCGAACAGCCCGCCCTTGAGGATGCGCAGCTGTTCGGTGTCCTTGATGCCGGTCACGTCGACCGGCTGGTAGTCCGCAGTGAACCCCTCCAACCCGGTTTCGGCGGCGAAGTTTTCAAAGAACGGCTGTTCGACGTTCTTCTGGATCAGGCCGGTGGCGACCGGCTGGCCCATGACGCGGAACGTCTCGGCCCCGGCGGGCAGGGACAGGGCGGTCAGCGCCGCCGCGCAGGCAAGAGTGCGGATCATGTCGATGTTCCTTCGGTTTCGGAATGAGGAGTTGTGAGTGGTGGAAGACCAAGGGCGGCAACAGTGCGGAATACGCCCCCCCAGCCGGTGACCTGCGCGGGATCAAGCCCGACCCGCGACAGGCAATACGCCGCCGTGACGGCGACGGAATCGAGCACCGGAATGCCCGTGGCGTCCTCGATGCGCGCGGCCTCTGGCGCGCCGCGAAAATTGGTGCAGACAACGGCGATGGCGTCAGGCTTTGCCTCTGCCACGCGTTCGATCATCGCGCCCACCTGTGCGGGCGGATAGGTGGCGAAACTGTAATTTCCCTTGTCGTTCAGCCTATTGGCGCTGACGACCTCGATCCCCTGCCCCGCATAGTTCGCGATCATCCGGGTTTCGATCTCTTCGACGTAGGGCGTCACCACACCAAGCTTTTTGACCCCCATGCCCCGCAGCAGCGCGTCATAGGCAAGGATCGTCGACGTCGCGGGCACGCCTGTCCGTTCGGTGATGGCCGCGCAAAGCGCGCGGTCCTTGTCCAGCCCCAGCCAAGAGGCAGACGTTCCGTTCCAGGCGATCAGGTGCGGGCGCGCCTCGGCCAGCCGCTCGGCGGCCTCAAGGATCGGCTCCAGCGTGAACTGCGCCTGACTGGCATCGGACATGGAAATCTCGACCACCCGGAAACGGCCGAAATGCGCGCTGGCCGCCTCACCAAAGGGGGCGAACATGGCGCTGGTGTAGGGTTCCAACACGGTGTTGGAACTGGGCGTCAGCATCCCGACGCGGCGGGGTTCGACGGCGGGATAGCTCATGCCGCCACCTTGTCGCGCGCGATATGCCGCCCAATGGCCGCGCCCACGGGCGCGCCGTTTTCCATAACGGTCTGGCCGCGCAAAAGGGTCCGCACCGGCCAGCCGGTGACCGCGAACCCTTCCCACGGGGTGTAGTCCGACCCGTGGTGCAGGTCGCCTTGGGTGATCGCCTTTGTCAGCGTCGGATCCCACAGCACGATATCGGCATCCTTGCCCACCATCAGCGCGCCCTTGTCCGTCAGGCCGTAGATGCGCGCGTGGTTGGTGGCAGTCAGCGCGGCAAACGCTTCGAGGCTGATACGCCCCTTGCTGACCCCTTCGGAAAACAGGATCGGCAGGCGCGTCTCGACCCCCGGAATCCCGTTGGGAATGTTGCGGAAAGAGGCCCGCGCTCCGGGCGCGTCCTTGCCCTTTTCATCGGCAAAGCGGAACGGGCAATGGTCAGAGGAAAACACATCAAACGCCCCCTGCTCCAGCCCCGCCCAGATCGCCGCTTGTTCGCCCGTATCGCGCGGCGGCGGAGAGCAGACCCATTTCGCCCCCTCGAACCCGGCACGGTCCAGATCATCCGCCGTCAGCGTGATGTATTGCGGGCAAGTCTCTGCGTAGACCTTGACGCCCCGTTCCTTGGCGCGCCGGATTTCCTCCAGCGCGGCACCGTTCGACACATGCACCACCATCAGCGGCACGCCCGCCACTTCGGCCAGCGTGGTGGCGCGGTGTGTGGCCTCGCGTTCCACCGGCACCGGGCGAGAGCGCGCATGGAACACCGGCGCGGTGTCCCCTGCCCTTTCCGCCTTGTCGCGCAGAAACTCGATGGCGTCTTCGTTTTCCGCGTGAATCAGCGTCAGCGCGCCTTGCTCTTTCGCGACATCCATCACCTGCAGGATCTCGGCATCGTTCAGGCGCATCCCCTCATAGGTCATGAACACCTTGAAGCTGGTCAGCCCCTGCGCGATCAAGGCTGGCAGATCCTGCCCCAGCGTGACGGGATCGGCGCTCTTGACGATCAGGTGACAGGAGATGTCTGTCAGACACTGGCCCTCGGCGCGCGCAAGATAGGCGGCGGTCGCCTCGCGCAGGCTTTGATCCCCATCAGGCAGGACAAAGGGCATCACCAGCGTATTCCCACCACAGGCCGCCGCACGGGTGGCGCTAGCGAAATCATCCGCCATCTCGATCCCCGGTCCGGACGGTTGGGCGATATGCACATGGCTGTCGATGCCGCCGGGCATGGCGATCAGACCGGTCGCGTCGATCACCTCATCGCCCGACAAACCGGTGCCCAGCGTCACAATGCGCCCATCCCGGATGCCGATGTCGCACTGTGCCGCCCCGGCGGGTGTCACAACCCGCGCGCCGGAGATCACCGTATCATGTGTTGAAAGTTGGCCCTGCATACCCACCGTTCCTGTCGCGTTCGACCAAACGCTAGCGAGGCTTTCGATTGCCAACCATGACAAAATAGGCAAGGTTGTATTCTCAAAATTAGAACGCAATTCAGGGGCGTATCTGCATGAAATTTCACCTCGTTCCGCGCCAGTTGCTGTATCTTGAGGCGGTCGCAGAACACGGGTCGATCCAGGCGGCATCGCGGGCGCTGGGAATCGCCGCTTCGGCCATCGACCGCCACATCAAGACGCTGGAAGAGGCCAATGGAGCGCCGCTGTTCGAACGGCTGCCGCGCGGGATGCGGCCCACCGCCGCCGGCGAGTCGGTGATTGTCATGGCGCGGCGTTGGCGCGCCGATGCCGACCGACTGGAAACCGATCTGCTGGAGATGCGAGGCAAGGAGCACGGGTCGGTGCGGCTGGCCGGTATGGACAGTCTGTGCAACGGCGTGCTGCTGGACCTGCACAAGGACCTGCGCGCCAACCAGCCCAACCTGCGCCTCTCGCTGGACATCATGACCCCGACAGAGGCCCTGCGCGCGCTGGAAGAAGGCACAGTCGACGTCGCCATGACCTTTAACGCCCCGCCCATGCGACACCAGCATGTGCTGTGGCAGCGCAAGCTACGGCTGGGCTGTATCGTGGCCCCCGATCATCCGCTCGCGGGTGCGGAACGGCTGTCGCTGAATGACGTGGACGGCCACGCGCTGGTGTCGCAAAGCGCGCTGATGCCGACGCGGCAGTACCTGGATAACCGGCACGCCTGGTTCTTTGCCGCCAACCGCCCGGTGCTGACCTCGAACTCTATCCAGATGTTGAAGCACGCGCTGGCGCAGGGCGACGTGGCGATGATCACCTCTGAACTGGACGTGCTGCCGGAACTCAGCGACGGCAGGTTGCGGTTCCTGCCGTTGAAAGAGGCCGGGCTGGCCTCGCCCACCATTTCCACGGTGATCGACGCGCGCCGCCCGTTGTCCCGTGCCGCGCGCGTCGTCGCCGAATATCTTGGCACACAAACAGAGGCGCGGCTCAGCGCGGTTGCAGCGGCGCCGTGATCTCTCCGAAGCACTCGACCTGCGCCTGAACAGTGCTGCCCGCCGGGAACCAAGGCAAACCGCAGAGCGATCCGGTGATGATATGCTGGCCGGGCTGCAGCCCGCCGCAGTGATCGCCCAAATGGTCGAGGCACAGCCGCAGGTTTGCCAGCGCAGACCCACCCGGCACCCCCGCCGCGCCGTCCAGAACCACGCGCCCTGCCCCGGTCATCCGCGCCTGCAGCGTGCCGAAATCCGACCCGTCCCAATGGTCTAGCACCGGCCCCAGAACCAGCCCATCGTTCAACTGCATGTCGGCCATCTTTTGCATCGGATCCAGATTATCGCCCGCGAAACGCGTGTCGACCAGTTCCATCACCAGACGCGGGCGGAACAGATCGGCCCGCGGCGCGTCCGTTAGCGGGCGCATCAGTTCGAACGCGATTTCCAGTTCTACCCCGGCCATGTCAGGCGATGGGATCGGCACCTCGCTGTCAAAAACCCGAAGCGACGGGATTGGTGCCAGCATCGGCGGCCCCTCCGGCAGCGCCCCCACCTTGAAACCGGCCACATCGCCCAAGGTCGACTGCACCGCAGCCTGAATGGCAAGCGCCTCTGCGTAGGTGGGAACATGCGAGGGCGGCATGATCGGTGAACCCGTGGCGCGTGCGGTCAGCAGAGTTTCTGAAAAGGCGGCAATCACGTCTGGGCGCATCATGTATTCCTTTGCAACGCAGGCCACGCCTGCCGGCCAAGTCCTAATGAATGCCCGAAGGGAGGTCTAGCGAGACGCTTGCCGGGGTCGGCGGTGGCCCTTAGCACAAAACCTTCCCCGGTCAGGGCCCTGACGGGCAAGGTGGTGAGCGCGCTTCAACCTCTCAAGGTGAGCTCCCCTTCCGCGTCAGCGAGGCCCGTCAGCAAATTGATGTTCATAAGAGAACGGTTCGCTGAACGGGCGTTCTGACAAGTCGCAGCGGTTAGAACACCTTACAGCAGCAACGGCATCATCAAGCTGGCCATGCTGAGCACCAGAAAAAATCCCGCCATGTCGGTGATCGTGGTCAACAGGGGACCCGAGGCCGCTGCCGGGTCCTGTCCAAACCGTTTCAGCAACAAAGGCACGACCCCGCCGATGGAGACCGCCAGCAAGGTGTTTGCGGCCAACGCGCTGCCGATCACAAGCCCGAGCCACGGGTTGCCTTTCCAGACCCATGCTACAAGACCGATCAGCAGACCCAGAGCAATGCCGTTGATGACGCCGACGACCGCCTCTTTGCGCCACACCCGCAGCGCATCCCTTGGCCGTACGATACCAAGCGCCAGTTCCCGCATCGTCACGCCAACGGCCTGGTTACCGGAGCAGCCTGACATGTCCGAGACCATCGGCAGGAACACCGCGATGGCAATGACCGCCGCCAGGGTTTCCTCATAGGCAGAGATCACTGAGGCGGCGAGGATGTTCAGAACGATATTGGCCGAGAGCCACGCCAGCCGCCGCCGCGACCGCAGCCATGTCGGCATCGAGCGCAATTCGTCACCCACGACACCCTGCCGCTTCAGGCTTTCACTCTGGGATCGTGCGAGGGCGGCTTCATGTACGGCGGTGCGCGAGACGACGCCAACCAGACGCCCGTCCGCTTCCACCACGGGAAGCCCGAAGAAGTTGTACTGGTCGAAGAGATCTTCCAGCGCATCCAGAGACGTGTCGGCAACCACCGTGACCGGAGGAACCATGATGGACGACAAGGTGTCGTTCCGCTTGGAGGTCAGCAGACCGCGCAACGACACCACCCCGACCGGACGGCCTTCGTCATCGATTACGTAGGGATGTTGCCCACGGTAGCGTTCGAAGTCCGTATCGTCCGAGACAATCCCCCGCAGCACCGATCCGACCGTTGCCGACGCAGCGAAGGTGAAGGCCTCCGCCGCCATCAGGCCCCCGGCCGTATCGTCGGGATATTCCGCCAGACGCCGGACATCGGCGGCATCGTCCGGATGCAACCTCGCCAGAAGCGCATCCTTGAGGTCGGGTGCGAGTTCGCCGACAATATCTGCCTGCAGGTCGGAATTCAGGCTGTCCAGCACCTCGGCGGCGCGGTCGGTCTCCATGTCTGAGACCAGCTCGCACGCCGCCTCGATCGGGGCTTCGACCACCAAATCCGCTGCCATTTCGACAGGAACCAGAGACATCAGGAGATCGCGGTCCCCGGCCTCGAGCAGTAAGAGTTGACGCAGGGCGGCTGACGGCGGCAACGGTCGCAGCAACTCGACGAGCGCATCCACGTCGCGCGTGTCGAGTGCCTGTCTGACCTGTTCGCGCAGCGGCTTCTCTTCGGCTTCGGGGGTTTCGGGCGGCGTTGTTTTCAGGTCGTCGTCAAGCATCTGGAGGGTCTCCTTTTGCGGCTCGGTGTCGATGCGGTCAGTTCGCATCAGGACACAGGTTCGTTTCAGGTTGGCGGCAAGGGGGCCGCGACTGCGCTGGATCTGATCCTGTCCGTCAGATGATTTCGTCTTCGTCGAACAGAGGGTCTTCTTCCAACTGGGATGTCAGTTCGCCAAGCGTGGCCTCGGCGTCATCGTTGGACCGGACCGCTGCAATATGGAAAAGCGCGTCGCCCTCGTTGACGATGGGCATGACGGCGCGGCCTATGATGATCCCGTCCATGGACGCGGTGAGGTCCACGTCCTTTTCGCCGAACGGGTCCGCAACCGCGCCCAGCACATCCCCTTCGGCGACAATGTCGCCTTCGCGCCGGTAGGTGCGCAGCAATCCCCCCACGGGTGCCCGCACCCAGCGGCTTCGCGCACAGCGCAGCGATCTGGCGCGCGGTTTGCCGCTTTTGTTCGCGGGAAGCATACGCAGGTGGCGCATGACCCGGATAATTCCGGACACACCGGCCCGGACCGCCATTTCGTCAAAGCGCAGACCTTCTCCCGCCTCATACAGCAGAACGTCAACACCGGCCTCGGCGGCCCCACCGCGCAACGAGCCGTCGCGCACCTGAGAGGTCAGGATCACCGGCGCGCCAAAGGCCCGACCGAGTTCCAGCATCCGGGGATTGCCGGGGCTGATCCGGATCTGCGGCAGGTTGGTGCGATGAATGGCAGCCGAATGCAGGTCGATCCCGACATCGCTGCGCTTTACGATCTCGGTCATGAACCGTTCGGCAAGGCGCGCAGCCAGCGATCCGCTCGGGCTGCCCGGAAAGCAGCGGTTCAGGTCGCGCCTGTCGGGCAGGTAACGGGAATGGTTCAGAAACCCGTAGGTGTTGACGATGGGCACCACCAGCAGCGTCCCGCGGATCGACTTCAGCTCGCGCGACGCCAGAAGACGCCGCACGATTTCCACGCCGATGACCTCGTCGCCGTGCACGCCCGCGCTGACAAACATCGTCGGCCCGTCACGACGCCCATGCACGGCATGCACGGACATGGTGACCGGCGTGTGGTCTGATAGCACGCTGACCGGCAGATCGACGGTCAGCCGTGCGCCCGGCGCAATCGTCTGACCACCGATCTCGAATGCGGGACGCTTGGCCATCAACCCTTGCCCCGCGTCTTGGTCGCGCCTTCCTTGGCATTCTTTTCGAGAAACTCGATGATCTTGCCGGCCACGTCCAACCCCGTGGCATTTTCGATGCCTTCCAGTCCCGGAGACGAGTTCACCTCCATCACAACCGGGCCGTGATTGGCGCGCAGCATATCGACGCCGCAGACATTCAGCCCCATGGATTTCGCCGCGCGAACCGCCGTCGAGCGTTCTTCTGGCGACAGTTTGACCACTTCGGCGCTGCCGCCGCGGTGCAGGTTGGACCGGAACTCACCCTCCGCGCCGGATCGTTTCATCGCGGCGATCACACGTCCGCCAACGACGAAGGCGCGGATGTCGGTACCGCCCGCCTCCTTGATGAATTCCTGGATCAGGATGTTGATGTTTGCCCCGCGGAAAGCCTCGATCACCGACTTGGCAGAGCGGTCAGTATCAGCCAGCACGACGCCGATGCCCTGGGTGCCTTCAAGCAGCTTGATCACTGTCGGCGCACCGCCAGCCAGTTTCAGCACCTCATCGGTCTGGCTGGGATCGTGGGCAAAGGTCGTGACCGGCAGACCGATGCCATCCCGTGCCAGCAGTTGCATCGACCGCAACTTGTCGCGGCTGCGCCCGATGGCCACGCTTTCATTCAGCGGATACACGCCCTGCATCTCGAACTGACGCAGCACGGCCGTACCGTAGAACGTCGCGGAGGCGCCGATCCGTGGGATGACCGCGTCATAGCGGGGCAGCTTGGCCCCGTTGTAATAGACATCCGGACGCCGCGACGCGATGTTCATGTAGCACCGCAGTGTCTTGATCATATCAAATTCGTGCCCACGCGCCACGGCGGCTTCTTTCAGGCGTTTGTGGGAATACAGCGTGTGGTTCTGTGCCAGCATTGCGATTTTCATGCTTGTTCCTTTCCTCTGTTTTGGGAATTTCGATCGGACTGCATCCAGGACCGCGACGGATCCACGGTCAGGCGCAACAGGCGCATGGCGCTGCGTCCGATGATGATCGGGTAGGTCATGTCGGATCGGTCGGTCAAAGAAACCTCGACGCGTGCCAGTCGGCCGCCGATCTTCATGGTGGTGGCAACGATGAAGCGATCTTCGGGAATGCCGCTTGTGTTGGTGATGCTGCGTCGATGCAGCAGCGGCAATCGGCATGGGTGCGATACGTCGAGCGCGCCGTGGTCCGGCAAGAAGGTCACCCAGTCACGGCCATCCTGGTGCGTGGCTTCCATATCGGTTGCATGAAGCGCGGTGGTCAGGGCGCCGGTGTCGATCTTGGCCGCGACTTCATGGATGCCAAGGCCCGGCAGCGAAATGGTCTCTCGCCAGCCAACTGTCAGCTTTTTGGGACGGGTTTTCATGACAGGAACGCCTTTTTCCAAGGGTGGGTGCGGATCGGCCTGTCCGCACTAAGGTTCACTGGGGATGGGGCAAGTCCGCCGCGATCTGGTCGGAACCTCACCTTGGGCGAAACTACGATTATTCTCGCGTTGCGGTTCCCGGCTCAGGAGTCTCGGCTTGGGATCGCCGGACTACGACAGGGTCGCGGATCTATCGCGCCGTGGTTTTCGCAAAAGTTCAGGACCGTCTCGACCAGAACATTCACTTGCCGCGGGTGCAGAAGGACGTCAGCGGACGGCACCTCCAGAAACAGGGTTCCGGCGATCGGCCTGAGGTTAGCCGCGATGCCGTCCAACGCACTATGGGATTCGGTGTGGTCCAGTTCGTCCAGAAACAGCAGAACGAGCTTTCCTTTCAGCGTCGAAGCGACCGAATGGTGCAGAACGCGCTGAAAGACTGAACGCGCATTGCGTGTCGTCCCGGCGACCAAGAGATTTGGTCCGCCCGCGGTCCCGTTGATGACGTGGCCGATTGTGCGGCCTCCGACGACCTTGATCTCAACGAACGGGTTTCCGTCGACGCCGATATCGAGGCGCAAACCGGGCGATGGTGTCCTGACGTTTTTCATCCGTGCACCGTAACAGCCGGAACTTCATGACAATAACGAATTTTATTTAATGTTAAAGAGACTTATTCTTATGGAAGAAAAAGCTGAACCATGTGATCTAGAACTATGATTTCATAAGGTTATCGTGAAAAAGTGCTCTGCCCACTGAAATCTGGACCGTTTGAAGCTGGAGTTTTCGGCTAAGTTTCCCTGGCTGGGAGAGGAGCGGCATCGCATGAAAGCATCGCAGTTCACGGAGGCGCAAAAGGCCTTCATTTTGAAGCAGGGCGGGCAAAGCACGCCAGTCGCTGAGATCTGTCGAAGGGGCGGGATCAGCCAAGCGACATATTTCAATTGGAAGAAAAAGTATGGTGGTGACGTCCCGTCTGGTGGTGTAGCTTTCGGTGGTCATCGGGTTTCCCGTTAGTGTCGGTTTGCGAAAACCAACCTGAACCAAGGACTTTACCCGATGACCAAACCCATCATGGACCTGCGTTCGCTTGTCGAGAAGAGCGCAGATGCCGACCTGCTGCGCGAGATGATCGGCTTCGAGGCCGAGCGCCTGATGGAGCTGGAGGTGGGCGCCAAGACCGGCGCTGACTACGGCGAGAAGAGCAGTGACCG
>NZ_JBQQXJ010000019.1:0-99870 GCF_052266595.1 Antarctobacter jejuensis
GGACCTCTTCCTGGTAGGCGACCATGTCCTCGAACAGCTTCATCTGCTCGACTTCCTGAAAGCCGCCCTGGCCGATGGTCTTGTTGGCGGCCTGCGGCGTGACCAGCAGCAGCGGCGTGTGGTTCCAGTAGGCGGTTTTGACGGCGGTGACGAAGTTGGTGATGCCGGGGCCGTTCTGCGCGATCATCATCGACATCTTGCCGGTGGCGCGCGTGTAGCCATCCGACATCATGCCCGCGCTGCCCTCATGCGCGCAGTCCCAGAAGGTGATGCCCGCCTGGGGAAACAGATCCGAGATCGGCATCATCGCCGAACCGATGATGCCAAAGGCATGCTCGATCCCGTGGCGCTGCAGAACCTTCACAAAGGCTTCTTCGGTCGTCAGTTGCATGGATAGCGCTCCCAAGGCCAAAACGCCGGCGTCAGGGGCCGGCTGTTGGCGGGCAATCTATCGGTGCGGCCCGAGTGCGAATAGGGCCAGTTACACCCGCCGCTTAAGGCCAAAATGGAGCAATCGCCGAAACCAAAATGGCCCGGCGATCCACATCGCCGGGCCATTCAAATCAAAGGTCAGCAGACAGGTCAGAGGCGGGACAGCAGTTCGGCCTTCTTGGCGTTGAACTCATTCTCGCTCAACACACCCATGTCCCGCAGGTTGCCGAGCTTTTCCAGGGCCGCGAATATCTGATCGGAATTGCCGCCGCCCTGCTGAACCGGGGCCTGCTGCACCGGCTGCGGCTCCACGTAGGCAGGCTCTGGCGCCGGTTTCGGCTGAACATAAGACGGCTCCGGCGCGCCCCAGGGATGCTGCCCATGGGTCACGGGCAGTTGGTTCAGGTAAACCGTTCCGTATTGGCTTGTGAACGTCCAGCTGGCGTCGCCGGATTGCTGTTGCCCCACACCGCCGATCAGGTGATCGCCGGTATCATAGACCGTCACCTGCCCATTGAGATTGATCGCCAGACGGCGCGCGTTGGGAAAGATCGCGTAGCTGAGGTTGTTCTGTGCCCCCTGCGAGGACGGGCTGCCCAGTTCGGAGGGCCACCACCCCCCGAAACTGCCCGACATGCTCATCGAGGTGTTGCCCTGCGCTTGCCCCTGCCAGCCGCTCTGAGGCTGCACCGGCTGATAGAACGCCCCCTGAAAGTAGGCGTTGGCGATCTCGGAGCAGAGGTTGTTGACGGTGTTCTGAAGACCGGTGTTGAACATATCGCCCACCATGGTCATACCGCCGGACTGCCACTGGCCCATGCCACCCAGTGCGGGGACATTGAACTGGGCCTGCGCCCCGCCGCCACGGCTGACCGCATCCATCATTGCCTGAACGGCATCGGGGCTGAGGCCATAGGCTTGGGCAAGGCGGGATTGCACGGCTAGACCGTGATCGGACAGGGCGGACATAGGGAACTCCGGGCGCTTGGCGCGTTTGACGACTCGGGCGGGGCCTAACACGCAGGGCCAAGCGGCACCAGCCACAGCGGATCACAGCGCCGTCCAGACCCCGATTCCGCCGACGAGAATCAGGCTGACCGCCCAAAGTTTGTCCAGATTGAACCAGCTGCGGGTCAGGAACTTCAGCCCGACCAAGTGATAGACGCCCAGCGCGATCACTCCCCCGGCCACTGTCATCGCCGCCGTATGGGCGAGCGCCACCGCCAATGCGGTGCCCGCGTTGCCGACCATCAATTCGGTCGCGGCCAAGTGTCCGCGGTCCAGGTCCTCGACCCGGCAAAGGCCCAGGTAGATCGGCACCAGCATCAGCCCCGCCCCATGCGCCATTGCCGCAAGAAAGGACCAGAGCGCCAGCCGCGCGGGCGGCACACGCGCCAGAAACCGGGGATGCCGCCGCTGGATCAGCAACCAGAGCCCCATTCCCATGACCAGCAGTCCGGCACCGATGCGGATTTCACGCTCCCACGTCACCAGTGTTGTCATGGCGCCGAACGGCAGCAGGATCGCGGCCATGGCAAGGAAATGCCCCCCTGCCAGCAGGATCAGCGCCCGCCACAGCGCCTTGCGCCGCCGTTCCATAAGCGCTGCAGACACCGCCAGCGGCCAGCCCATTCCGGGGTTCACCCCGTGATAGACCCCGGCCAGCAAAACCGCCCCCCAAAGGGCCAGAACCTCACCGGTCAAGACCACCTGCCCGTTTCTTCTTGGTCCACAAGCGCGACCCGCGACGGCGGCCTCTCAGAACCGCCGTCGGGCCGTGGTTTAGACGTTGGGATAACAGAAACTGTCGGTCGAACAATCGCCGCCTTCCAGCCGGATCTGGTGGCTGCGATAGCCTTCCGGAAAGTCGACACAGAAGTTCTCGTCCAGTGTCAGGCCCCCGTTTTCGCCCACATGCGCCATCACCATGGCCGCCCCCCGTTCGCCCGGATAGAACTGGTCGTCCCATGTCGAGTAGAGAGAGTTGGTCCAGTAGACACGCTTGCCGTCGCGGCTGATTTCAACCATCTGCGGGCCATATCCAAAGGGTTTGCCGCTGGGATGCGGGGTCTTTCGAACGATACCGCCGATCTCGACCTTGCCGGTCAGCTTGGGGTTCATCGGGTCCGACACATCGTATTGGTGCATCTCTCCCTGCCCCCAGCAGGCGACGTAGAGGTATTTGTCGTCCAGCGACAGGTCGATGTCCGTCACCAGCGCGGGCACCGCGCCGAACCCCTTCAGCAGGTCGGGCAAGTCGTCCGCATCCGCAGGCTGCGGATCGATAGTGATGGTCTTTTTCGACTCGAAGGTGCCGTCGTCCTTTTGCCACCATGTAAAGATAGCGCCCTGCAGGTTGGTGGTGTCCACCACCACGCCACAGAAGCCGTGTTTCTTGGCCGGATCATGCGCAGGCCGAATTTCCAACGCCATCTGGTGGTTTTCGCCCAGATCGATGGTCTGGACGTTCTTACGCTCTCGCAGGTTCCAGAAGTGGATCGAATGGCCGTATTTGTTGCTTAGCAGATCCTCTGCCACGATGCCGTTTTCGAACTGCGGCGGCAGGCCCCATTCGCTGCTGACCATGTAGTCACGCGGCAGGTTCCACCAGAAATCATAATGCTTGTCCTGCTTGCCACGATCCATCTCATAGCGGCCGAGGATCTCGAAGGTTTCACAATCGAGGATAAAAATGCCCGGAGGACCGTCGGTGCCATCCTCGCCGCCACCACCCAGCGTCGAGACATAGATGCCCTCGGGGCCGCAGTGGATCGTGTGTGGGCGCGAATAGCCGGTTTTGGCAAAGACCTCTTCGGGTTCGATGATCTTGTGGATCTTCGCCTTCAGCGGTTCCTTGACGTCGATAATATAGATCCGGCTGGACCGAATGCCGGGAATGATCAGGTAGCGGCGCTCAAGAAAGGCGTGCCCGGCCAATGGCGACAGCGCCGAGGAACAGGCGTTCCAGCCGAAGTGGTGAAACTCATCCCCCTTGTTGGGCATGATGAGGGTGTGCAGAATCTGGCCGAAGGTGTCCGAAGACGGGTTCACATCCACCACCGCCAATCCGTCCGGCTGTGAGAAATCGGGACTGAGCATCAGGGTAAAGGCAAGCGTTTCCGCAGGGGCCTCCATCGCCATCTTTGGCGTGGGATGGAAGGTGGGATCGGGCCGGAACGACTCGTTCATGTTTTTCTCCTCCTCGAAATTGGAAACGCCCACCGGAGTGGTTTTGAAATCTGGCATAGTGCTACTTTTGTAGGCACAGTTGGCCTGACCAAATGTGGGTCGTCAACGATTCCGTGTGCGCGGTTGCGCAGCACAATTTTTGCGGCAGCGCGGCAATTCGGCAAAAACTGCCTCAGGCCGTTATCAGCGTGCGCCGGGATGCTGGCAGATGCGCAAATACACGTCGTCCAGAAAGAAGGCCTGCGGATGGTGCTGGTATCCGACATGCCGGAAATGCGGCGGGCAGGGCAGCAGGTCTTCGCCCACCTGCACCCCGTACCGTTAGGCTGACCCCGCCTTCGCCCGCGCTTTGGAAGGCCGCGCCGATCACGGCAAAGACGCCACGCCCGACATTGTCCAGACCGCTTGCGGTTTGACGGTACGGATCTTCGTTATTGTCACAAGGTCGGCAACGGGCTGTCGGTAACAGAGGAAATTGTCGTGCCATTTGTGCGGATCGCGGCCTTCATGCACCTGCACACAGTCCATGCCAGCAACCGCCCCTGCAAAGGACCAGCGCAGCTTGGCCGTGATCAATCGCGCTTTTTCGCCACTGCCTCCTGCAGATGCTGTGCGGTGGTTCGGCCCCACGCGTCCCAGTTCAACCGGGTCTCATAGTCATGGCGGGCGGATTGGCAGAGTTTGGAATATGCCTCTGGTGCCTCAAGATACTGCAGGATCACAGAAACAAAATCCCCGACATCCGATCCGGGCGGTAGAGCATGGCCAGTGATCCCGTCGCGGATCGGGACACCCCCGACCCGCAGGCAGAGCGCGGGCAATCCATGGGCCGCTGCCTCGCAAAAGGCGAAACCGTAGGATTCAAAGGAAGGCATGACCATGAAATGCGCCTCTCGCAGCGCCCTGTTGAATTGCGCCAGCTCTTCGGGCACCGCCTTGTTCAACTGCGGGAAGACGGTGACGTGTTCGTTTCGGTGAAACTCTGGCGGCTCACATCCGATCACCGTAAGGCGTGCATCCACCCCGCGGTCGCGCAAAGCGTTCATGGTGTCAAAGGCCACCGGCCCACCCTTGGCAAACCAATCTCGCCCAACGACCAACAGGTGCACCGACGCATTTCTGTCCAGTCGGCGCGGCTCTGGCATGGGAGGATGCGGGACATTCGCCCCCCAGGGCACCAGCCGGACGCGGTCATCAGACAAACCATACCGCGCTACAGTAGTCTCGCGCAGCCATTCGGACGGCCAGAGCAGCAGATCCGCCCCCCTCAACGCCTCACGCTCGCGCCGTTCCAACCAACCATCCAGAACCCGCCCGAAGGCAAAGACACGTTTGTGTGCCTGTCCGACCTCGGACAAGCGATACACAGTCTGGACGGCGTCCGAAGTGAACACCCGCGCCATCCCTTTTGGTGTCCGAACCCCGCTAAAGGCGTGCAGCGCATAAGCGCCGAACAACACGTCGTAATCGCCGCGCGCCAATTCCTCCTCTGCCTGACGCGCAATCACCCGGCGCAGGGCATAATGCATCCGCCAGCGAAGACGCAGGCTGACGGTTTCAGGCATGGCCATGATCAATCGGCGCACAGGTGCGGCCGCGCCCCAGCCTGTCGGCAGGACCGTCACATCTCCGGCGTGCTTCTGCAGGGCGTCGAACAGGCGTGCGTTGCCGCCGGAATAAACCGTCCGGTCAAGCGGCGACAGGTCGCTCAGATAGGCGATGCGCAGTCGATCCTGACCCAAGGAACCCTCCTGTCCGTAGGGGCCGCGCCACTCTACCGTGTCTTTCGGGCAATTCCATGACGCTGTGGCCGGGATCTCATGACTGTTGGTGCCCGATTGAAAATGGTCATGGGTTCCATGGTTTTGCTGCATTGCAGCCGCGACTTTGCCCTTGCCAGTTGATAGAACCGGCAATGAACCGGCCTGCAAGAGCGCGGCCAGCCCCCAGAGCAGAGCGACGATGCCCAACCCCATCGCCTATTTCGCACTGGCGATCAGTCCGATCATCATGGCCTTGCTGCTTGCTCGGCTGCGGACGGACCGTGCGCTGATCTGGGGATTGATCTTTCTCTACCTGTTCCTACCAGAACCCCCGGCGGTCTTTGACCTACCGATGATGCCGCCTCTGAACAAACACAACATTCCCGCGCTGACCGCCTTTGCGGTCCTGCTCTGGCGGCAAAACGACGATGCCGGTCCGCTCCTGCCGCAGTCCATACTGGGCAAGGCGCTGTTGGCGACGTTTATTCTTTCCCCGATCCTGACGGTTCTGACCAATGGTGAACCGGTCTTCTTCGGACAGGTCGGCCTGCCCGCACTGGGGTTGAAGGATGCCGCCGCACTGACCATCGAACAATGCCTTCTGGTGGTGCCGTTCCTGCTGGCGCGCCAGCACCTCGCCTCTGGCGGATCGCAGCGCGAATTGCTGAAGGCGCTGATGGTCGCCGGTCTGATCTATACGCCGCTGCTGTTGATCGAAATCCGTATTTCTCCGCAGCTCAACAATTGGGTCTACGGCTATTACCAACACTTCTTTGCCCAGACGATCCGCTTTGGCGGCTATCGCCCCATGGTCTTTCTCTACCACGGCATCTGGGTTGCCTTCTTCCTGATGACCTCTGTCGTTTCCGCCTTTGCGCTCTGGCGGTTCCGCGAAGACGCGGGCCGGTTCAAACTGCTCGTAGCAGCGGTATATCTGGCCGTTGTGCTGGTGCTGGCGAAATCGCTGGGCGCGCTGTTGTTCATGATCTTCCTCGTGCCCCTTGTGGTGCTTTTGCCGGCCGCAAAACAGGTCCGCGTCGCGGTGTTCGTGGGCCTTGTGGCGCTGGCCTACCCGGTCCTGAAAGGCGCGCATCTGGTACCGCAGGAATACATGCTGACACAGGCCGCCGCGATCGACCCGGACCGCGCCGGATCGTTGCGGTTCCGGTTCCAGAATGAGGATACCCTGCTGGAGCGCGCCTATATCAAGCCTGTCTTCGGTTGGGGCAGTTGGGGCAGGAACCACATCCTGGACCCGGTGAACGGCAATATCCTGACCGTGACCGACGGGCGCTGGATCATCCTGATCGGCACCTATGGCTGGGTCGGTTTCATCGCCGAATTCGGCTTGCTCCTCTTGCCACTGCTGCTGATCGGACGCGAAATCACCGCCCGGCACAGGGCCGATGTCTCTCCCTATGTCGCGCCGCTCAGTCTGATGCTGGCGATCAATATCGTCGACCTGATCCCGAACGCCACGCTGACGCCGCTGACATGGCTCATTGCCGGGGCGATGACCGGCTACGCCGAAAAACTCAGAGCCGAACGCCTGCAGATCAAGCGCCGCAGCAGCACGCTGCGCTGGCGTTCGGTCATGTAAAGAGGACCTTCATGGCCGAAAAACCCCGTGTTCTGCTGGTTGCCGACGAATGCAATCCGGAATGGCCGTCTTTGCCGATCGTCGGCTACAAATACGCGCTGGAAATCGGCAAGCTGGCCGATGTGAGCCTTGCCACCCATGTGCGCAACCGCGAGAACATCGAAAAGGACCGCCCGCCTTTCCCCGTGGTTTACATCGACAATGAATGGATCGCCTCGCCGATGTACCGAGCGGCCAAACTGATCCGGGGCGGGGAGGAGGTCGGCTGGTCGACCTCGATGATCTTCAACTACCTGCCGTATCTGGCGTTCGAACATGGCGTCTGGAAACACTTCCGAAAGGAACTGACAAACGGGCAATTCGACATCGTACACCGCATCACCCCGATGTCGCCCACCCTGCCCTCATGGCTGGCGCACAAGGTGCCGCAGCCCTTTGTTATCGGCCCTTTGAATGGCAATCTCGACTGGCCGCGCGCCTTTGCCGCCGAACAGGCCCGCGAAAAGGAGGGCCTGCGGAAACTGCGGAATGTCTACAAGGTCTTGCCCTATGCGCGCAGCACGTTCGACGCCGCCGCTGCCGTGCTCTACGCCTTTTCGCACACACGCGCCGATCTGCCGCGGGTCGAGGATGCGCGCATCGTCTCCTTTCCGGAAATAGGCTTTGACCCGGCGATCTTTCATGACCACGGCGCGCAACCTGCGGGCCGGCGTGGTGCAGATGACAAACTGCATTTCCTCTATGCCGGTCGCCTCGTGCCCTACAAACTGCCGGAACTGCCGCTGCGCGCCTTCGCCGCCTCCGAACGACTGCGGCAGCACCACTTGCATGTGGTGGGCGATGGCCCCGAACGCGCCCGGATGGAAGCGCTGATCGCAGAACATGGACTGCAGGATTGCGTGACAATGCACGGGCGCAAATCGCAGGCTGAGGTGGCCGACATGATGCGCAGATCGGACGCCTTTGTCTTTCCCTCGATCCGCGAACTGGGTGCCGGCGTGGTGATCGAGGCCATGGCCTGTGGCTGTCAGGTGATCGTCGCCGACTACGGCGCGCCCGGCGATCTCGCCGCAGAGGGCCGCGGAGCGCGGGTGCAGATGGCGGATTTCGACGCGATGGTCGCGGGCTTCAGGCAGGCAATGGAAGCCTGCGTCGACAGCCCCGCCGCCATGGCGGACACCGCCGCCCTCGGCAAAGCCTATGCCGAAGGGTTTTTCCCGTGGTCGCGGAAGGGCGAAAAGACGCTGGATGTCTACTGTGCTTTGCTGGACGGTCAGCCGCTGGAGGGGTTGGGCTATTGACGGCCTTCTCCACCAAACGCCTGCGCGTGACGCCCTGGGAAACATCGCTGGACGATCCAGCAGCGCGGGCCACTCTGGAAAACCGACTGGCCCGAATGCTGACCCCGTCTGTGCTGGAACACCTGCCGCCGGATTTTGGTCCCGACGATGAACCGCAGGCCATGGCGCGCTGGATTTCAGTCCGACGGGACCGGGCAAAGGTCAGCCTTGTCAAACAGGGCCACGACCTGATCGGCCTGCTGTTTCTGTTTCGAACCGAAGGCACGGCGCCCGGCGACCTCCACCTTGGATATCTCTTGGCCGAAGAGGCATGGGGCAAGGGCTATGCCACGGAACTCCTGCAGGGTCTCATCGCCCATCTGCGGCCAAAGGCGCCGATGACGCTGTGTGCCGGTGTGGCGCATGGCAATCCCGCCTCTTCCCGTGTCTTGCTCAAGGCCGGTTTTGCAGTCGACACGGAACACCCCACAGCCGAGACATGCCGCTATTGCCTGCAGCTCTAGGCCGAAAACGGGCCGTCAGGCCCGTTGGACGGGACGGTGGGCGGGGCGATATCGGGACCGCAGGTCCCGAGGAGCGCCGTCCCCGGCTCACCCCCTCAAGTCTCGGAGATGACCCGCGCCGGGATCCCCGCCACGGTCGCCCCTGTAGGCACATCCCGCGTCACCACCGCGTTGGCCCCGATCACCGCGTGATCCCCAACCGTCAGGGGCCCGATCAACTTCGCCCCGGCACCGACATCCACATGTCCGCCCAGCACCACCGGTCCCGCCAGCGTAACCTGATGAAAGATCATGCAATTCACCCCGATCTTTGCGTCCGGATGCACGATGATGCCCGTCGGATGAGTCAGCCGCAGGCCACCGCCGATCTCGGTCGTCAGGTGCAATTCGCTCTGGCACATCAGCGACCAGACCCAATGGTTCATCACCCAGTACCGCGCCACGACACGCCCAAGAACACCGCGTCCCCGCCACGCCTGATAACGCCTGACCGCGCGGATCATCTTCTTGCCCGGTTCCCAGAACCGCTCGATCCGCTCCCGCGACCAATCCGGCACCTGCGCCGAAATCTGCTGTTGCGTCATGTCAGCGCCCAATGTCCATGAACGGCCTTAATCCCGCCCTGAAATGCGTTATCCTTGAAGGTATGGCAACACTCTGACAGCAGACTACGCGCAACCGGTCAGTCAAAGCACCGGAAAACCCGGAAGGACCCCATGACGCCCCCGCCCAACGGTCGAGGACATCAGCAGACATGAGCGCCGCGCCGCATGCCAGCATCGCCTACCGGGGCGATATCGATGGGTTGCGCGCCATCGCCGTGCTGGCGGTGGTCCTGTATCATTTCGGCCTGCCCCTCTCTGGCGGCTTTGTCGGGGTCGACGTCTTCTTTGTCATCTCGGGGTTCTTGATCGGCGGCATCCTCTGGCGAGAGTATGACGCGACTGGCCGCATCAGTCTGAAAAACTTCTACATCCGCCGGTTCCGCCGCCTTGCGCCCGCGTTCTTTACTATGCTGGCGGTCACCGCCGTCTTTGGCTGGCTGATCCTGCTGCCTTTCGAGTATCGCGAATTCGGAAAGGCCGTGATCGCCTCCACGGTCTACCTGTCGAACATCCTGTTCTACAGGCAGGCGGGCTATTTCGACACCGCCTCCGAGGACAAGCCCCTGCTGCATACATGGTCGCTGGCGGTGGAGGAGCAGTTCTATATCTTCCTGCCACTGGTATTGATCCTGCTGGCGCGTTGGCGCTGGGGCGTTATCGCGGCTCTGGTCGTGGTCTGGGGCGCGTCGTTGGTGGCCTGTGTCTTGATCACACCCGTGTCGCCGACCGCCAGTTTCTACCTGTTCCCCTTCCGCGCCTGGGAATTGCTGTCCGGCGTCCTGCTGGCGATCTGGGGGCATGAGAAAAGGTACAACTGGCGTGGCAGCCCGGCGATGTCCTCTCTTGGTTTGATCATGGTGGGGGCCTCGATCTGGTTCATTCCCGCGGGGCCGATGTTTCCCGGTATTCTGGCTATTCCTCCGGTGCTGGGCACGGTCTTGCTGCTGGCCTCCGGCGCGGGCGCAAACACGGTCAACCGCCTGCTGACCCTGCCGCAAATGCGCCTGATCGGCCTAATCTCCTATTCGCTCTACCTGTGGCACTGGCCGGTCTACACGCTCAGCGATTACCTGCGGGGCGGGTATTCCGGCCCGGTCGAGGCCGCGCTCTGGCTGGGACTGGCCTTTGGCTTGGGCTGGGCGTCGTGGCGTTTCGTTGAGCTGCCGATCCGGCACGCGCGCAGGCTGCGCGGGTTCGCCGTCCTCACCGGCATGCTGTTCAGTTCCGCTGTCGCCCTTGCCATTGGGGCCGTACTCTACGTCACGGACGGCATTCCGGCCCGGTTCGGGCCGGAGGCGCGGGTCCACATCACCGCCACCGGTGATTTCCTGCAGGACTGGAGCCGCTGCGCAATCGCAACCGACCTGCCGCTCGACGGGCTGGAGCTCTGCCCCATCGGTCCCGAAGGTCCGCCGCGCGTGCTGATCTGGGGCGACAGCCATGTGCGCGCGATGAAAGAAGGGCTGGATCTGGCCGCGCATGAAGCGGGCGTGCCGGGCATCATCCTCTGGCGGGCCGGCTGTCCGCCGCTGTTTGACATCCGCAAGGTGGAAACCGCCTCGACCCCGGCGCAGGACACTGCCTGCACGCAGGCCACCCTGCAGATCAAGCAGGCGCTGTCCCGGCTGGATGATATCGACACGGTCCTGTTGATCGGACGATGGAGCTATTATGCCACAGGTCAGGGGCTGGGCCCCAACGCCCATGACCGGATCGCTCTGCACCCGACAGAGGGGCCTCTGTCCACCAAGGCCGGACAGGCCCGATTGCTGACCCGCGCCGCCGCAGACACCGTCGCGGAACTGTCACGACGGATGGACCGGGTGTTCGTCCTACGCCAGCCTCCGGAAATTCCGCTGTATGACAGCCGTGACGCCGCGCGTGAGGCGGCGCATGCCGGTCTGCCCCTTGCCGCCGACCCTGTGACGGAATTCAGCGTCGCCGAGGACGCCATCGTTTTGCGCGGCACGCTGTCGGATGCGCCGTGGTTGCCGCTGTCCGAATCCGGGGCGATCACCTTTCTCGATACTTGGCCATACTTCTGCGCGGACGGCACCTGTTCCGCGATTCAGCAGGCGCAGGGCCAGTATTTTGACAACAACCACCTGACCAACAGCGCCGCCATCCGCATCCGCGAGGTGCTGCGCCCTGTCTTTGAGCCGCTGACGACCGAGGTCACGCTCTCCCGGGCTTCTGGCGGATGACCGGCCTCTTCGAGACAGAGTGGGACGCCGTCATCATCGGCGCGGGCATGGGCGGCGGCACACTGGGCCGCAGTCTGGCCGAGGCCGGGCAAAAAGTGCTGTTTGTCGAAAAGGGACCGGTGGGCCTTCGCTCGGAACGCAACGGGCTGACGGATGTCTTTGTCCCCGAGGCGCGTGCCGCGCGCGGCCTCTGGCCCGATCCGCTGCATGTCTCTCTGGATGGGGTCGAAACGCAATTCTTTGCCCCCTTGGGCACCGGGCCGGGCGGCAGTTCCACCTTTTACGCCGCCACGCTGGAGCGGCCCGAGCGGCATGATCTGGACGACCTGCCCGATCAGCCGCATCCGACCGGGGGCTGGCCCGTGGGCTATGACCGTATGGTCCCCTGGTATGACAAGGCGGCACATCTGTTTCGGGTCTACGGCACGCCGGACCCCCTGTCCCCCGAAAAACCGATGTCCCTGCGCGACCCGCCGCCGCTGCAACCGGCGGAGGCTGCGCTGACGCAAAGCCTGCAACAGGCCGGACTGCACCCCTATCGCACGCATACTGCGATCACCCATGTCGATGGTTGCGAAAAATGCCTTGGCCGCAAGTGCCCGATGGTCTGCAAGATGGATGGGCGATCGGCTGGGGTCGAACCTGCGCTGGCGACAGGGAATGCGCATCTTCTGGCTGGCGCAGAGGTCACGCGCCTGATCGCGGATGCCCAGCGTGTCACCGCAGCCGAGGTGCGTGTCGGGCAGGACACACACCGTCTGACCGCGCGACGCTTCATCCTGTCCGCCGGGGCGCTGCATTCGCCGCGCCTGTTGCTGGCCTCGCCGTCCGAGCACTGGCCCGATGGCCTTGCCAACCGCTCGGGCCTTGTTGGCTGCAACCTGATGCTGCACGTGGACGAACGCTTTGCCCTTTGGCCGAAACGCGGGTTGCCCGACAGCGGCGCGACCAAGGCGATTTCCTTTCGCGACTTCTATCACCGGGCGGATATGCGGCTGGGGTCGGTTCAGGCGATGGGCATTCGCGCATCATATGGCGAAATGGTGCATTTCCTGAATCGCATGTTCGACCTGCGCGGCCAGCCCGGCCTGCGCGCGTTATCGCGGCCCATGGCCGCCGTGGCCCATACCCTGTTGGGGCAGGCGCATCTGTTCGTCGGGCTGATGGAGGATTTTCCTTACGCCCACAATCGTGTGCTGTTCGACCCGGCCAACCCGTCGCGCATGTCCGTGACCTATACCCTGTCCGACGAATTGCGCCAACGTCGCCGCGCCTTTCGCAAGGCCCTGCGGCGCGGATTGCGCGGACATCGCCATCTGTTTCTGTCGATGGCGCCGGAACTGAACTGGGGCCATCCCTGCGGCACGCTGCGGTTCGGGCATGATCCCGCCACCTCTGTCACCGGCCCTGACGGTCGCGCGCACGGGTTGGACAATCTGTGGGTTGCGGATGCCTCTTTCATGCCCACCTCGATGGGGGTGAATCCCAGCCTGACCATCGCCGCCAACGCCCTGCGCGTCGCGGACCAGATCCTGAAGGACAACACATGACCCGGATCACCCCGCAGGACGGTTTCGCCATTGTCACCGGCGCGGGCTCCGGCCTTGGCCGGGCGCTGTCAGTTCAACTGTGCGAATTGGGGTTCACCGTGGCAGGCACCGGGCGGCGTATCGAGACATTGCAGCAAACAGCGGCGCTGTGCCCCGAAGGCCGGTTTGATCCGGTTGCTCTGGATGTTGCCGATTTTGACGCCGTGGCCGCGCGATTTGCCGCTCTGGCCGAAAAACACGGACCCCTTGCCCTGCTCATCAACAACGCGGCGGTCTACCCGAAGGTGGACATCCTGCAGGAAACGCCAGACCATTTCTGGCACACGATGGCGATCAACACCGGCGGGGTCTATGCCTGCTGCCACGCCGCCCTGCAGGACATGGCGCCGCGCGGCACCGGGCGCATTCTGAACGTGGCCAGCTTTGCCGATATCGCGCCCTTGCCCGCATCCGCCGCCTATTCCGTGTCCAAGGGGGCCTCTCGCGTGGTGACCCGCGCGCTGGTGGCGGATCTGTTCGACAGGTTTCCCGGCATCGTCATCAGCGACTGGCTGCCCGGCGCGCTGGCCACAGATATGGGCATCCCCGACGGCCTGCTGCCGCACACCGCCGCGCGTTGGGGGGTGAAACTGGCCCTGATGCGGGAGTCCGCGTTAAACGGCGTGACCTTTGAGCGTGATATGGAATTGCTGCCACCGCGCGGGTTGAAGACAAGGTTGAAAGACGCCCTGCTATTGCGCCGCCCCAAGCCAAGGCGGCTGTGACCGTGCTGCGTCAGTTCCGAAACCGCGACAGCAGCGCACGCACGCTCAGCCCGGGCAGCACCAACCCACATTTCAGATAGCGCCAGGCCAACCGACGCGGATCCGCCGCCACACGCCACAGCCATTCCATCGCGATCTTGCGCGCCCAGATCGGAGCGCGTTTCTGGGTGCCGGCAAAGAAATCCAGACCAGCCCCGATGGAGGCGAACCCGACCTCGGGTGCCAACCGCCGCCCCATCGCGGCAAAGGTTTCCTGCTTGGGCGCACCAAGGGCGACAAAGCAGAGGCGCGCCCCGGAGGCTGCGATCTCCCTCAACATCTCCTCTGCCTGTGGCCCAGATGGGTTGAACCCCATCGGCGGCGCGATCTGGCACACCACCTCTAGGTCACGCACCTCACGTTCGAGATATTCGGCAGAGGCCGCCAGCACTGGCGCGCTGGACCCGAACAGCGCCACCTTGACGCCCTGTGCTGCCGCGATTTCCGCCAGCGGCAGGATCGCCTCTGACCCGGGAATCAGTGAGACCGGCTTGCCCGCCAGCCACGACAGCCAGACAATCGGGTTGCCATCGGCCACCACGAAATCCTGCGCGAGGTAAACCGCGCGAAAGGAGTCCGACCCATTGAGCTTCACGATATGGTCCAGATTGATGGTCGCCAGCGCAAAGCCCGACCGCCGGGCAAAGCGTTCACGCACCCGGGCTTCCAATACCGCCCATGTCGGGACATTCACGCGGACCGTGTCGTCCCCAAATCTGAAATGCATGCTGGCACCTAGCCCCCCGGCATTGGCATAGCGCGAATCCGCCGATGGTTCAGTGCCTTTTCCACAACAGTTTCAATAATTTCGCCAATAGTGATGCCGCACCGCCGCATTTTCCGGGCCTCAGTCGAACTCTGGCCTTTTTTTACTGTTTGATACTATCACAACACAGCCGGGCCACGGGTGGCAATTTGAACTTGACGCATTCAGAGGCACGGACCGAAAGCGGGACGGGCAAGGCAGGGCAGGTGCTGCTGCTGGGCTGCGGATTCGTGGCCGATCTCTACATGCGTTCTGCCGCCGCCATGCCGGGGATCACCGTCGCCGGGGCATGGGACAGGGACGCGGCCCGCCTGAGCAGCTTTTGCGCCCATTGGAACGTGCCGGAATGCCCTTCATTCGAGGCGCTGTTGGCGCAGGCGCCCGATGCCTTGATCCTGAACCTGACCAATCCCGGCGCACATTTCGCAACCACACGGGCCTGCCTTGAGGCCGGGCGGCATGTCTACTCCGAAAAGCCGCTGGCCATGACGGTGGAAGAGGCCAAGACCTTGCATGCCCTCGCGGCGGAACGGGGTCTGATGCTGGCCTCCGCCCCGTGCTCGGCTCTGGGGGAGGCCGCGCAGACCATCGGGCATGCACTGCGTATCGGGACCGCCGGGACGCCGCGCGTGGTTTATGCCGAACTGGATGACGGGTTCATTCCCCAGGCGGCCTACCACAAATGGAGGACCGAGTCGGGCGCACCCTGGCCCTATGAGGATGAGTTTCGCGTGGGTTGCACGCTGGAACACGCGGGCTATTACCTGACCTGGCTGATGTCGTGGTTCGGACCGGTGCGCACGGTGGTTGCCGCCTCGACCGAGACCCTGCCCGACAAGGAAGGCACCGGCCCCTTCGCACCCGACCTTTCCGTCGCCACACTGTTTTTCGAGGATGGCCCGGTCGCGCGCCTGACTTGTTCCATCGTGGCACCGCACAACCACGGCATGCGCATCACAGGCGACAAGGGCGTGATTTCCTGCGATGCAGCTTGGGACAACGCCGCCAAAGTCAGGTTCGCCCGCCGCCTGACCCTGCGCCGACGGCTGATGGAGCACCCCTTTCCCCGCACCCTCCGCCTGAAACAACCCACCCACGCCAAGGTGAAACGCTGGGGCGCTGCGGCGATGAATTTCATGCTGGGTCCGGCCGAGGTGCTGGAGGCCCTGCAACAAGGGCGACCCAGCCGGATGTCCAACGATTTCGCCCTGCACCTGACAGAGGTCACCTTGGCGATACAGAATGCCGGAGAGACCGGCGGCGCCCAGCGCATGACCACCACCTGTGAGCGGATGGAGCCGATGCCATGGGCCAGATGACCCTTGCCATCACCGGGGCCAACGGCTTTCTCGGGCGCGCCTGCGTGGCCGAGGCGCGCAGGCGCGGCCTGCCTGTCATCGCCGTCTATCGCAGCGCCGAACCGGTCGAATGGGCCGCCGATCCCGGCATCACGCCAATGCAACTGGATCTGACGGCCTCTGACGCGGCAGACCGGTTGAGCGCGTCCCTGCCTGCGGACGGCGCGATCATCCATGCCGCAGCCCACTTGGGCGATGACCCGAAAACCGTTGCCCGCGATACCCTGCTGGCCACCCGGACGGTTCATGACGTCTGGCACAGGCGGCAGGCGCGGATGGTTCTGATTTCTTCGCTTGCGGTCTACGATACCGACAGGTTGTCCCCCGGCGATGCGCTGACGGAAGCCACGCCGCTGATCCCGCTCCCCACCTCTCCGGCAGAGGCGCGCGACGCCTACGCCGGATCAAAGCGCATGCAAGAGACGATGTTTCTGAACGACGAAGAGTTCGAGGACGGCTGGATCCTGCGGCCCGGCGCGCTTTGGGGTCCGGGCAGGACATGGCATGCGCTTCAGGGGTTCTGGGCATCAAAGCTGTTTGTCACCATCGGGTCGCAGGGAGAACTGCCGCTCGCGCATGTGGACCTCACCGCACGCATTGCTGTCGAGGCCGCGCGCACCCCGACACCCGGCCCCGGCGTCCTGAACGTCTTTGACGATGACAGGCCGACACGCGCCCGTTTCCTGCGCGCCCATCGGCGCTGTCACGGCTGGCCACGGCTGAATGTCAGCATTCCCTTTGGCCTATGGTGGGCGATCACTGGACCGCTCAAACCTGTCTCTAGCCGCCTGCCGGGTCTGTTCCGGCAGAGCATTCTACGGGCGCGCCTGATGCCGCTGCGTTATCCCAATACAAGGATGCGCAGCGCCTTTCCCGGTGAGGACACCGATACCTTCGAGGGCATGATGTCCCGGACGGCGGAGGGTCGGCGATGAGCCTGCCGAAACTGGCCTATCTGACCGGCGAATACCCCCGCGCCTCGGACACCTTCATTCAGCGCGAGGTGGCGGCGCTGCGCGGTCTGGGGCACGAGGTCGACACCTGCTCGATCCGCACCACAGGCGCGGAACACCTTGTGGGCCCCGAACAGCGCGAGGAACATGCCCGCACTTTCAGGGTGTTGGACACGGCCAGACATCCGGCAAGGCTGATCAAAGCGCATCTGCGCTGTTTGCAAACGCCCGGCCGCTATCTCAGTGCGCTGAAACTGGCGTGGCAAACCGCGCCCAAGGGCATCAAGGGGCGTCTCTACAACCTGATCTATTTCCTCGAGGCGGGCGTTCTGGCCGACCACCTGCGGGATCAGCGCGTCGGTCACCTGCACAATCACATCGCCAAGGCGTCGTGCACGGTGGCAATGCTGGCCTCGGAACTGTCGGGCATCCCCTACAGCTTTACCATCCACGGCCCGGACATCTTTTTTGAACCGCACCACTGGCGCATTGACGAAAAGGCGCGGCGGGCGGCCTTTGTGGCCTGCATATCGGATTTTTGCCGCTCGCAACTGATGTGTTTCACGGCGCAGGAACACTGGCCCAAGATGCACATCATCCACTGCGGGATAGACCCGGACCGCTATTCTCCCGCGCCCCATACCGGCAAGCGGCTGCTTTTTGTCGGGCGGCTGGCGGCGGTCAAGGGCATGCCTGTTCTGCTGGAGGCCCTGCGAGACCTGCCCGGCGACTGGCATCTGACGGTCATCGGAGACGGACCGGACCGCGCCGCGCTGGAGGCGCAGGCGCAGGGCATGCCGGTGGAGTTTTTGGGCTACCGCAGTCAGGCCGAAGTCGCCGAAGCCTTGCACGCAACGGATGTCTTCGTGCTGCCCAGCTTTGCCGAAGGCGTGCCCGTGGTGCTGATGGAGGCGATGGCCTCTGGCGTTCCGGTCGTCACCACCCGGATCGCGGGCATTCCCGAACTGGTCGACGAGGGCGTCAGCGGTTATCTGGTGCCGCCGGGCGATGCCGGGGCGCTGAGAAAAGCAATCGATAGAGCGCTGTCTGACCGGGACAAACGCCGGGAAATGGGTGCACAAGGCCGCGCGCGGGTGGTAGCGGATTTCAACCTGTCCGTCGAACCGGCCCGTTTGTCGCGCCTTTTCCGCGAAAGTAGCGAAACTCTCCCAACCAGTGACAAGCGCCCGGAACCCGCGCGATGACTCCGGTGGACGTTATCCTGATCGGCCGGAATGAGGGGCTGCGGCTGGTGGCGGCGCTGGCCTCTGTGCAGGGGCAGGCGCGCCAGATCGTCTATGTCGACAGCGGTTCGACCGACGACAGCCTGTTCGAGGCGCGCAAGGCCGGGGCCAAGGTGGTTGAACTGGACATGTCGGTCCCCTTCACCGCCGCACGGGCCCGCAACGCCGGATTCGATGCGCTGGACGATCCGCAATTCGTTCAGTTCATCGACGGCGACTGCGCGCTGGTCTCCGGTTACATCGACGCCGCCCGCGCCTTTCTGGAAACCCATCCGACTGTGGGCATGGTCACCGGCTGGCGGTCGGAAATCCATCCCGACGGGTCGATCTACAATGCCATCTGTAACTGGGAATGGCGCCGTCCTGCGGGAGAGATCGAAGCCTGCGGCGGGGACATGATGGTGCGCGCCGAGTTATGGCAAGCCGTAGGCGGCATGAACCCGCAGGTCATCGCCGCCGAGGATGATGAGGTCTGTTGCCGCTTTCGCAAGGCGGGCTGGAAGCTGCACCGCATTCCGCAGGAAATGACCCGGCACGACGCCGCCATGACCCGTTTTTCTCAATGGTGGCGCCGTGCTGTCCGCACCGGACACGGCTTTGCACAGGTCGGTCATCTGCACCCGGAGTATTTTCGGTGCGAACGCCGGCGCGTGCTGTTGTTTGCGCTGATCCTGCCTTTGGTCTTCGTCTTTGGCCTGTTCACAACTCTTTGGCTCAGCCTCGCGGTTTTGGCGCTCTACGCGGTCAGCCACCTGCGGTCGATCCGTGGGCTTGTTGCCGACGGGGTGCCGCCACCGCTGGCCCGCCGACTGGCCCTGCTGTTGACCCTGTCCAAGTTTCCCAACCTGATCGGCATGGCAAAATTTCACGCCCGCCGTCTGTCCGGCGCCGATATGCGCATCATCGAGTACAAGTGAGATCCAGATGTCCCAACCCATCCGCGTCGGCCTGATCGGGGCCGGATACATCGCAGACTGGCATGCCGACGCCCTCAAGGCGACGCCGGGCGTCAAGATCACAGCCGTGTGCGACACCTCAGAATCGGCAGCCAGAGCGCTGGCCGAACCACTGGGTGCCCGCGTGTTGACAAGAGTCGACGACCTGATCTCAGAAAATATCTGCGACTGTGCCCATATCCTCACGCCGCCAAATATACATAAGGATATTGCACTAAAGTGCCTTGCCGGCGGGCTGCATGTGCTTGTGGAAAAACCTGTGGCTGAATCTGCAGAGCAGACGGCTGAGATCCTTGACGCAGCGGCAGCAGCCAACCGCCGGTTTCACGCGGGCCATAATTTTCTGGGCTTGCCCGGCTATGAACGGATGAAATCCGCAATGCGGGCGGGGGAATACGGGCGCATTTCGTCGGCAGAGCTGACATGGGCCTTGCCCCTTGCCCCGCTTCGGTCCGGGCCGTTCAACCTGTGGCTCTTGCGAGAGCCCAAGAACCTGCTGCTGGAACTGGGGCCGCATCTGGTGGCTTTTGCGCAGGATCTCTTTGGTGACCTTGAAATCCTGCATGCCCATGCCGGCAATCCCGTCATGCTGCCCGGGGAAGACCCGCGCCCGCAGAGTTTCCGCATTCTTGCCCGTGCCGGAGCGGTAGAGATCACCTTTGCGCTCTCGATGGTCGAAACTATCGACGACCGCTCTGTCACGCTGCGCGGGTCATCGGCCCGCGCGCGTCTTGATTTTGCGCAGGACGTTTTGGTGGTGGAGCGGGAAAATGCCGCCGATCTGGTGGCCAATCCGCTGCGCAAACAGATGGAAATGACCGGCCAGCGCCGGCGCGAAGGGCTGCGCAATGCCTGGACACAGTTGCGGTCACTCAACACCCGCAATCCCTATGGCCTCAGCTTTCGCGGCATGACTGCGGCCGTCTATGGTGCATTGACCGAAGGCAAACCGCAGGACCCCCGCTTTTCCGGCGAAAGCGGGCTGGCTGTCATGCGCTGTATCGACGACATGATCGCCAAGCTGCCGCCCGAGACCCTGAAAACCGCGACGCCCGCCGTGCAGACGCGAATACCGAAACCCACCGCCATGGTCATCGGCGGCACCGGCTTTATCGGTCGCGCCCTGACCCGCCGCCTTGTGGCGGACGGGCGTGACGTGCGGGTCCTGTCGCGGGGCAGGACCGGCCCCTTCCCCGATCTGCCCGACAACGTCGAAACGATCAGCGCCTCATTGCACGATCTGGATGCAGTGACAGAGGCGATGCAGGGCATTGATGTGGTCTTCAACCTTGCCAAATCGATGGACACGACCTGGGCCGACTGCCTGAAAAACGATGTTGGCGTCGCCCTGCGCGTGGCCATGGCCTCTGAACAGGCCGGGGTGAAACGGCTGATCTATACCGGGACCATCGCCAGCTACGATATGTCCGACCCCGAAACGCCGATTTCCGAAGAGACCGGATTTGCCGAAGATATGACCGATCGCAATCTCTACGCGCGGTCCAAGGCGGAATGCGAACGAAAGCTGCTGGACCTGCACTGCGACCGGGGCCTGCCGCTGGTCATCGCGCGGCCCGGTATCGTGGTCGGCCACGGCGGCCCGCTGCAGCATTGGGGCATCGGGCGTTGGCACGGGGCCGGCGCAGTCCGCATCTGGGGACATGGACGCAACATCCTGCCCTTCGTGCTGATCGACGATGTGGTTGATGGGTTGGTACGGATGATCGATGCCCCCGTCGAAGGGCAGAGCTTTAACCTGGTGGGTGAGCCGATGCTCTCTGCCCGTGGCTATTTCAACGCCATCCACGAGACGCTGGGGGCAAGGATCCGCGTCGTGCCGGGCAACCTGCACGCCTTCTACGCGGCGGATGCGGTGAAATACGGGCTCAAGAAATACGCGCTGCGGCGACACGGGGTGATCCGTCCCTCTTTGGCCGACTGGAAAAGCCGTGCGCATTTCTCCCCCTTTGTGAACGCGCATCCCAAGGAGGTTCTTGGCTGGACGCCCGAGCCCGACCGGGCCCGTTTCATTGAAAAGGCGATCACCCATGCCAATCTATTTGGCTTCTGACGGGATCGGAAAATTCCTGACCCTACGTCACCAATCCATTCAAATCTGACTTATTCTGGACAGATTTGGCTGTTTTAACAGCCTGAAAGGCCAAGATTGACGTCTCATTCCGGGAATTGATCCCTTTGGGCGAACAGTTGAATGGCCGGGCAAGGCAAACGGTCCACGCGCAGAGATTTCAGGGCGTGCGGGCAAAAAGTGTGGAGCAAGGGGCATGAACATGATGGATGGCCCGAAATTCCGGCGAAAACACTCCTCGGCCACCCGTCAGCGCGGGCGGTCGACCGAACCGCCTGCCCCTGTCCCCCCGATTCACGCAGCCGCAGAAAAATCCCGGCAGGAAACCGAAGCGCGCCATCGCGCCGAGACTGCGGCACGTCAGAAAGCCGAAGCTGAAGAACAGGCGCGGCAAGCGGCCGAAGCTGAGCAGCGCGCCAAGGCTGAGGCAAAAGCCCGCCGCAAAGCGGAGTTCGAGGAGAAAGCCCAGGCAGAGGCCCTGCGCCGCGTGCTCGCCGCGCGCGAACGCAGGCAGACCGAAGCCCGCGAAGCGGCAGAGCGGGCGGAGCGCGACGCAAAAGAACGCGCTGACCGCGAGAAAGCAGCCGAAGAGGCACGACTTGCCGAAGAGCGCCAGCGGGCCGAGGCCGCAGCGGCAGAAGAGGCCCGGCGCGCTGAAGAGAAGGCACGCGAGGCGGCGGCCGCCGAAGAGGCAAGGCTTGTCGCGGAACAAGCGGCCGAAGAACAACGCCTCCGCGAGGCTGAACGCGCTGCGGAACAGGCGCGCCTGATCGAAGCGCGCAAGCGCGCCGAAGACGAGGCCAACGCGGCAGAACACCGGGCCGAAGACGCCCGTCGCGCCGAGGCCAAGGCCGCCCCCCTGCCGCTGACCGAAATGCTGCCGGTCACCAAACCGGCAAGCGCGCCCGCCGACGCCGCCCCGGCCGACCTGGGCAAGATCGACGTCGATGGCGCGTGGAACAGCCTCGCCGATCTCACCGTCAACACCGCGCATCTGGACCGCAACCGGATCATTTCCGCCAGTCGCGAAGACCCCGCGCATGCGGCCTTTGACGTGTTGCGCACACGGCTTTTGCAAACGCTGAAGGAAAACGGCTGGCGCCGCGTCGCGATCACCTCACCCGGTCAGGGCTGTGGCAAGACCTTTACCGTTGCCAACCTTGCGATCACCCTGTCGCGGCAGGAAAACTGCCGCACGCTGGTGATGGATCTCGATATGCGTCGGCCCAGCCTGCACACCGTCCTTGGGTTGCAGAAACCGGGCTCGCTCGGCGATGTTCTGCGCGGTCTGGTCCCGCCGGAAGAGCACCTGCGCCGCATGGGTGCAAATCCCGTGCACGCGGGCCGCAACATTGCTTTCGGATTGAATGACCGGGTCGAGGAATATCCTTCGGAGCTGCTTCAGGATCCCAGGACAACCGCGACGCTTGAAGCCATCGAAGCCCGGTTCGCGCCTGATGTCATGCTGTTCGATCTGCCGCCCGCGCTGTTCTGCGACGATGTGATCGCCTTTCGCCCGCAGTTCGACGGAGTCCTGCTTGTCCTTGGCGGCGGCATGACGACAGAGCGCGAGGTCAAGGAAGTCGAACGACGGCTGGGCGACAGCACGCCCCTGCTTGGGATGATCCTGAACAAGGCCGAAGGCTCGGAACTCCGCCGCTACGGATACTGAAGACCGGGGCCTGTCAGGCAGACCCCGGCGAAGATCAGGTCAGTCGCGGTCAGGTCCGGATGGCGCGCGGCAACAGCTTGCCCGACAATTCGGCCAGGACCGGCACCCGATCCCAGATCAGGCGGAGGCCCGATGCAATCAGCGCAAAAACCAGCGCCAGTTTACCCAGCAGGCGCAGACCACCGATGCGGCGGTCGCGGCGGCTGGCCACGACCGGGATTGCCACAACCGGCTGCACACCCAACATCCGCTCCATCTGTGCGGCGGTGCGAATGGCCGGGTTCATCATTTCCGCCACAAAAGCCAGTGCGATACCCGCCATCAGGCTTGCGATCCCGCCGACGGCGGCAATCTTCTTGCGGCTGCCGGACACCGGATAGACCGGCGGCAACGCGGTTTCCAGAACCTCGAAGCGGTCCGTGGCCTGACGGTCTTCCAGCATCTGGCCCAATTCCGCCTCTGCCATGCGGCGGGTGATGACCTCATACTGCTCCTGCAGCTTGGTCATCTCGCGTTCCAGCCGGTTCAATTCGCGCTCCACCTCTGGCGCACCGGTGATCAGCTCTTCGATCTGGGCGACACGGGTGCCGATCAGCGCTTTCTGCTCTTGCAGCAGGGCGATTTGGCGTCTTTTCACCTCTTCCCGCGTGCGGTCGGAGGCGGTTTCCAGCGTCAGGATCTGCTGGTCCAGCTCCAGTTCGGTGTCCCGCAGGCTGGCCAACTGCGTCCGCAGATCCAGAACGCCTGCCGGGAGCTGGTCGCCATTGGCCCGCTTGAAGGCAGCAATCTCGCCGCCCAACGCCTCGATCTCGGCCCCGATCCGCTGCTCTTCGACACGGAAGAATTCCAGCGTGTCACGCGCCCGGCTGACGCTGCGGTCGCGCGACTGGTCGATTACGGAGGTCATCAGTTCATTCGCCAGCTCCGCGGCCTTCTCCGGATCATCAAGTGTCACCGTGATCATCAGCCCCGACGGCGCGTTGGCCTCGGGTGAAAAGCTTTGCTGCGGGTTGGTCATGGGTTGAATACGCGCGGCCAGCCGCATGGCGTAGACGCGTTCGTTCAGGGTCATGTCCGGATCGTCGGAAAACAGATCGTGCTTTTCCATGATCCGCACAAGGTTGTCGCGCGCCATCAGGCGCTGTTCGATCAACCGGACCCGGCGCGAGGCATCTTCGGTCGCGGCCGTTGCACCGACCAATTGATCGGGAACGCGCGCATCCTCGATCTGGACCACGGCGGTCGCCTCGTAGGTCTTTTCCTGCTTGAGTGCAAAATACACGGAAAACATGCAGCCGACAAAGGTGATCGAAAGGATCAGCACAGCCCGCCGCCGCAGGGCAAAGAGCACCTCTTCGATAGACTGGAACTGGTTCATTTCACGTCTCCCGCAGAGTTGCCTCTAACGCGGAAAGCGACCGGGCTTGCCCACATGTCGCCATCTACCTGACACAATCTAGCAGACGCGCCTTATTTTCGCCACGTCCTAGCTCGATTTTTGACGGAAACAATGCGTATCCCCTACGTAAACCAGCGCCACATTTCTGTCGCTTTTTCAGAAAGATGCAGAGATTCAAGGGGCAAACAAGGCCAAAATGTGTCGAGATGGGTTCCGACCCAATCCGAACCGGCATCTAGCGACAGGATCAACCCACCGCCAACTCTCTGTTCGACTGTTGTTCCGCCCGAGAATCGGGCAGAAATGTGGCAAATTCTTGATGCTTGGTTAACTGGGGAGGGCCTGCTCGCCGCTCGGCGGCCAGGGTGTGAGCGCAGAATCGGCGGTCTGCACAGGGGTCCTGAGGTTTTTTAGCCGCTCCAGTGGCGGACTATTTCCGTCTGACTGTCAGCGGACGCCCCGGCGGATCACATCACTCCCCCGCTGGTCCGCTCTGTTATGCCCGGCGGCGAGCCCGCATTTCACGGCGGCGCGCCATTGCCTCGCTGCGTGACTGTGCCCGCGCCTTAGCCTGCGGCGCGGGTGTTGCTGGTGCGGGTGCCGTCACGGCGTTTTTGGCGGTTTGCCTGGCTGGACTGGCGACAGACCCGTCTGACAGATCGGCCACCCGCGCGGCAAGATCCGCCAGAACCGGGAAGCGGAAGATATCCGTGATCGACAGTTTCGCCGCGCCCAACTCCTCACGGATTGTGCGATGCACCTGAACCGCGAGCAGAGAGTGGCCGCCAAGGTCAAAGAAATTGTCGCGCCCGGATGCGCTGACCCCCAAGGTGCGCTGCCAGATCGCCGCAATGACCGTCTCGATTCCCGCAGCATCGCCACCACCGGGCGCGGCAGGGACCACCGGTTCGGTCTGCGGGGCGGGTTTCGGGGCCACGGCCCGGGGCGCGGGCAGCGCCTTGCGGTCGACTTTCTTGTTCGGGGTCAGCGGAAAAGCGTCCAGATGCACGAACCGCCCCGGCACCATGAAACCGGGCAAATCCTGCCCCAACGCCGTTCTCAACGCCGTCTCATCGCGCGGCGCGCCGGTATAATACCCCACCAGACGCAGATCGCCCGGCATGTCCTCTCGCGCCGTAACAACGGCCTGGGTGATACCCTCTTGCCCCTCCAGACAGGCCTCGATCTCACCCAGTTCGATCCGGTGGCCGCGCAGTTTCACCTGATGATCGACGCGACCGATGTAGTCCAGCGCGCCATCCTCGCGCCTGCGTACAAGGTCGCCGGTCCGATACATCCGCCCTCCGTGGAACGGGTTGGACACGAACCGTTCGGCGGTCAGGTCGGGCCGGTTCCAATAGCCGCGCGTGACCCCCTCCCCGCCGATCCACAATTCGCCGTCCTGCCCGATACCGACCGGGTGTTGCGCCGCGTCCAGCACATAGAGTTGCTGGTTGGCCAGCGGCAGACCGATGTTGACCACCGCCTCCCCCGGTTGAGCCTGCGTGCAAGAGGACCAGATCGTTGTCTCTGTCGGGCCATACATGTTGGTCACGGTGGCATCGGTGATCTGCGCGAACTCTTCGACCAACGCACCGGGTAGGGGCTCTCCACCAAGGTATACATGCTGTACACTCTTCAGCGCAAAACGCGCCTCGTCGTTCATCGCGATCATCCGCGCCATCGAGGGTGTGCATTGCAGATGCGTCACGCCATGCCGCACGATCTGCGCCGAGATACTGAAATCATCCGGTTCCAGTTCCGGCACTCCGCCCGCAACCTTGACCACCTCTGCCAAGGGGCGCAGGCCGTCCAGAACTGTCTGGCGATCAATGCCATAGTCGATCAGGCAGGCAATTTCGGTCACGCCAATGGCCTTGACCTCTTCGGTCCGCTTCAGCGCGTCGTCAACCGTGCCGAAAAGGCCGCTGTCGTTGAAATAGCGCTCAAAGGCGAAATCGAGGATCGCATCCAGTTCTTCGGGTTCCAACCCGTCCAACTGCAGATCAAAGGCATTGGAAACCCCCTCTGGCCGCTTGAAGGCCGGGAAAGCCCAGGCGTATTGCTTGATGAGCCCCGCCGCCGAGCGCAGGTAATCCTTCATCGGTTCCCGCGCGATTTCGCGGGCATGCTCATGGCTGTCGCTGAGGAAGGTATGCAGCATCAGAGTGACCGTGAAGTCCGCCGGATCATGCCCCGCCTCGCGCAGCGCCGCGTGATACAGTTTGATCTTCTGTCCCACCTCATCAACCGTCTGGCCCAGCAGATGGGTCAACACGTTACAACCCAGCTTGCCCGCCTCTTGCCATGTCTGGGGGTTGCCCGCTGTGGTCACCCAAACGGGTAGTTCCTTTGAGACCGGGCGCGGCTGCGTCACCACCTCATGCACCGATCCGTCCTTGCGGGGGAAGCCAACTGCCTCACCGCGCCATAGTTTGCGAACGGTTTCGATGTCGCGCAGCATAGCGGGCTTGTTCTCGGGCGGGGTGTTTTCTGGCCGCAGGACAAAATCATCGGGTTGCCAGCCGCTGGCAATCGCCATGCCCGCGCGTCCGTTGGTCAGGTTGTCGATCACCGCCCATTCCTCGGCGATCCGGGCGGGATGATGCAGGGGGGCGACAACAGACCCGCCCCGCACGCCGATATTTTTCGTCACACCGGCAACGGCAGCGCCCGTCACCGAGGGGTTCGGGTATGGTCCGCCAAAGGCGTGGAAATGTCGTTCCGGCGTCCAGACCGCGACAAATCCGTTTTCATCCGCAAACTGCGCGCCCTCCAGCAGCAGGGCGTATTTGTCCCGGCCGGCGCCATCATCGTTGCCCCAGTAGTAAATGGAATACTCCATCCCGCCACCGCGCGGCATTGGTCCCTTGGAGATCAGCGCGCGGTCCTCATCCCCGGTCAGCACCACGGTCAACCCGCGCGCCGAGGTCCAGAACAGCTCCAACACGGAGATGTCGAAAGACAGCGATGTGACCGCCAGCCAAGTCCCGCCGTCACGCGGAATATGGGCATCCATGCCTTTATAAAAATTGCATACATTGCGATGCTCGACCATGACGCCCTTGGGTTTGCCGGTCGATCCGCTGGTGTAGATCAGGTAGGCCAGGTCCTCCGGCCCGCTGGTGTCGGGCAGGTTTTCGCCCGGCTGCACGTCTAGGCGCGGCTCTGCGTCCAGCACCAACAATTGTGCTTCGTGACGCGGCAGCGACGGCTCAACAGCCGCTTGTGTGACGATCACCTGCGCGCCACTGTCCTCGACGAAATGCTGCAAACGGTCGGCGGGATAGCTGGGGTCCATCGGCAGATAGGCCCCGCCTGCCTTGAGGATCGCCAGCGCGCCCACCATCAGGTCAATCGAGCGGCGACAGCACAGCCCCACAACCTGCCCCGGCGCCACGCCCATGTCGCGCAAGAGATGCGCCGCCCGATTGGCACGGGCGTTCAGGTCAGCATAGGTCAGCATCGTATCTTCAAAGATCAGCGCCACGGCGTCCGGCGATTTAGTCACCTGCGCCTCAAACACGTGGTGCATCGTCAGGGTCCGGTCATGATCTTTGGTGGTGTTGTTCCATCGGTTCAACACTAGGTCGCGCTCTGCATCTGGCAGACCGGCCTCCGGCGCCGCCGCCATCAGTTCCAGCCGTGCCGCCAGCAATTCTGCCATCGCAGGAGAGATACGCCCGGCGTCATAGGACAGGCTGACTTCAGTGCCGAATATGATCGTGATCACACTCCCGGCGACGTGGCTTGCCCCGCCTTCTGCGACGGCAAGGTGCGGAACCTCGGGCCAGGTCAGTTCCGGGGCGCGCGCAAAGAGATCCGACGCCACAGGCGCGCGTAGACCCAAGGCTGACCACGGCAGGACCAACCCACTCTCCGCCATCGCCTGCAAATCCCGATCTGCCCAGCCAAGGTCAACCGGACGGCCGCCAATCTGTTCGGCCCATTTCCTGACAAGGGTCAGTCCCTCTTCGCCAGCGGGCATGTTCAGTGGACGGGTCTCAACGCGGGTTTCTCCGCCAGAGACACCGTGCAGCACAATGGGATCCAGCCCGGCAAACGCGGCACGCGCCTTTGTCTCTCCGGCGGCGACAACCTCTGACATGGCCTCGATCGAGGCCAAATCATCGGTGGGGCCCAAGGGCAGCACCTCCCCCACGGTCGCGACCTCGGCAGCCGCCACAGGCGCTCCGCAAATCCGCGTCAGCCCTGACAGGACAAGCGCATGTGTCCTGCAGGCCACCGTCAGGCTGTCCCCCGCCGTGGCCAGCACCGTGCCCGGCGCGGCGATGCTTTCGCTCACCCGCGCGTGTCCCACCAACCACATTACCCCCTTGGCGCGCAGCTTGGCTGCGCAGAGGGGATTCCAGTAACCGCCATGGTCCAGCGCCCGTACCAGCCGCTCCAGCTCGACCGCGGGACGAAAGAAGTCCAGCAGGCCAAAACCCACAGGGCGCTTTTTCAGCCCGTGATAGCTGCGCGCGCTCAGGTCTTGCGGTTTGCGCTGCAAGTCCCCGGATTCCAGTTGATCCAACAGGTCCGGGAAGGAGGTCATCGCCGCTTCATAGGCCTTGGTGTTCAGTGTCAGCGCACTGTCGTGATCCGAAATGGCAAACTCGCGCGACACCAGCACATCGCCTTCGTCGATGCCACCTTCGATCATGTGCCATGAAATGCCGTGCCGCGACTCACCCTCGATCAGCGCCCAGACCGGGGCATTCAGCCCGGCGTGACGCGGCAGCGGCCCATCATGAAAATTAACCGCGCCCTTTGACGGCAGGGCCAGCACGTCGGCGGGAATGACCGACAGGTTGGCAATCGACAGCAGGTAGTCGAACCCACCGGGCAGTCGCTTGGCCAGATCCTTTCCCGGCGCCTCGACCCGCAGGCCGCGCCCTTCGGCCCATGCGCGGACATCGGCGTTTTTCGTGACCACGGCGGCCAGGGTGTTTCCCCGGGCAAGGGCCAGCTCGGCGCATTGCACCAACAGCGATTCATTGCCCATCACGACGCAGGAAAATGCCATGTCCGTCACTCCGCTTGTGCCTTAGCCGCGACCCGAACCGCCATCCGGGCCGCCGCGCGCTTTCCCGGCAAGGGCCGGACCAGTGCCTTGAGATCGTGTGAAACCAGATCGCGCAGGAAATGCGCAGGATCCGCCGGGGCCTTGCCCTGCACCAGCACGCGCAGCCGCCAGACCAGCCCGCCCAGACCGTGCATCAGGGTCGCCAGAACCGCGTATCCCCGACCGTGGTTTTTCGAGAAATAGTGCCAGCGGCTGTCCAGCCAGAAACCGGGAATCCGCGCCCAGGTCTGCATGCCCGTCGAGACAGAGCCGATATGCGCCACCTCGCTGTCGCGCACATAGTGGGTTTCATGCCCGGCGCGGGCGGCGCGCAGACACAGGTCCGTTTCCTCGAAATAGAGAAAGAACGTCTCATCGAAGAAGCCGATCTGGTCCAGCACGCTTTGCCGCATCATAATCGACGCCCCGGCCAGCCAGTCTACCCGCCGGGTCGTGTCCGGCACGCCGATGGGCACCGATTTATGCCGCAGCAATCGGGACACCGGGCCAAAGCGTATCGCCCCTTCCAGTTCCGACCAGATCGACGGAAAGCGGAAGGCGGTGACATGGGCATCCCCCTCTTCGCCGTGGATATAGCTGCCCGCAAAGCCCGCCTCTGGATGGGTTTCAAGATGATCATGCAACCGCCGGATCGCATCCGGCGCGGGAAAGGCGTCAGAATTCAGAAGGTAGACGTAATCCGGGGCCGCGCCGTCGCTCATCCCCGCCTGAATTCCCACGTTATTGCCTGCGCCAAAGCCGCCGTTGTGACCGGACGGGATCACCCGGATCGGCTGTCCCTGCGCCCAGTCCTCCTGCGATATCGCCGCCTTGATCCGCTCATACGATCCATCGCCACTGTCGTTGTCGACGATCGCCAGTTCCGCTTCCAACCCCTGCATGGCGTGCAGAGCCGCGCGAACAGAGCGCAGCGTCATATCTGCGGTCTTGTAGTTCAGCGATACCACCAAAATCCGCGCCATGCCTGTCACTCCGCCGCATGTGTGGGAAAGGAGACAAGGGCGTCATTGCCGGGTGTGACCGCCTCGGCCCCTTCGATGGCCTCACGCATCAGGGCCGCCAGAACCCGGACGTTCGGCTCCAGCACCATGCTGTCATGGTCGCCCGGCACCTCATGCACCTCGACCCCAGGCACCATCAGCCCCCAGTCGTTGTCATGGGTGACATAGGTCCGCTCCGAGTTCACAAGTGCGCCGCCCGAAACCGTCCACTTGCCCTGCAATGGCGGACGATACAGCACCACGCGCCCGTCCCACGGATGGACCTTGTAAGACGTGATGGCGCGGTAGAACGCTGCCTCGATCTCGGCATTGTGGAAGGCATGTTCCGTTCCGGTGCCTTCGGCCTCTCGCCGCTTGGCGAATTCCCATGCGATGCGGTTCCTGACCCAGACAAAGGGATAGAGCAGCCCCTTTTCGCGCGCCTGATGCCATTGAATCATCAGCCGGTCCTTGCGCGACAGTGGACGGCGCTGCGGCAGCGGCGTGTCCAGCATCACCACCAGCGAGACCTCTTCGCCCATCAGTTCCAACTGCCGGGCCACTTCATAGGCGGTAATGCCACCGCCCGAGAAACCGCCGATCATGTAGGGGCCATTGGGCTGCACCTGCATCATCTCGGCAATGTAGTCGCGCGCGGCATCCTCGATCGTTTCATGCGGGGCTTCACCGCCATAAAGACCCCTTGCCTGCAACCCGTAGAACGGACGATCCGACCCCAGCAAATGCGCCAGATGGCGCAGGTTCAGCACGTTGCCGAACATCCCGGCGATCAGGAAGAAAGGCCGCCGCGCACCGCCGTCGCCATCGTGCATCGGCACCAGATGGGTAAACCGGCGTTCCGGCACCTTGCGCTCCGGCGCAGCCTCCCCCTCGACAGGGCCGATTTGCGCCTCGATCAGCCCGGCACAGGCGCGGATGGTCGGGGCCTCGAACAGGACGGAAATCGGGAAATCGACCTTGAAAGCCTTTTTCACCATGGCGAACAGCCGAACGGCAATCAGGGAGTGCCCGCCAAGATCGAAAAAGCTGTCGCAGGCGCCGACGTTCTGCACGCCCAGCAGATCCTGCCAGAAGCCCGCCAGCCGGGTTTCGATCTCGCCTTCGGGGGCTACAAAGTCACTTTCCAACTGGGGCCGCTCAAAGGACTGGCCGCTTGATGCCTCAGCGACCGAAACCGCCGTCTGCCGCACCAAGGCGTCCAGATCCATCGACGACACGACCACCTGTTTGGCCCCAAGAGCCAAGGCGCGATGGAACGCGTCGACCCCTTCGCCGGGCAGAATCCCCTGACTGAGGTTGTGCGCCAGCCTCTCTTCGGCGGCCGACAGCGGTTGAGTTGTGTCGGTGTCATCCACCTCCAGTTCCGCAACTGTTAGACGCGGTGCCGACTTCAGCACATCGGCACTCTCCAGCTTGCGGATGGTAAAGCCGCTGATCTCCACTGCCACACGCCCGGCTTCGTCGCAGAGCGTGATGTCAAAGCTGGCCGTTTCACGATCCGCACGGTTGTCTGCCGCGTTGCGCACCCAGGACACCACCTTCGTGGGCAGCGGCCCGTGGACCCGCACACGGCCGTAACGCACAGGCACCCACAGATGCGTCGGCTGATAGCCCTCGATCAACTCCATCGCCCAACCGGTGGCAATATCCATCAGCGCCGGGTGCAGCGGCATGTCGGGCGCATTCGCCCCGTCGGGAAGGGACAGATCCGCGATCCCCTCACCCCGGCCCAAGGCGCGTCCATCCAACACCTTCCAGTTGGGTCCAAAGGCCAGATGCACTTCCTGCGCAGCGGTCAGCTTGCCCCCCGATCCGGACACCTTCGCACCACAACGCGCGCGGATCGCGGCAAGGTCCAGATCGTCGGGTCGCGCCATCGGCATCAGGGACAGTGCCCCCTGTGCCGTCAGAGCATAGCCGTGCCGCCCGTTCAGCGTGGCATCGGCCAGGACGTCAAAGCCATATCCCTCATCGCTGCGCGTCAACCGCACCCGCACGTCCCGCGCGCCACCATCGGCCACGCGCAGGGGCCGCAGGAAGGACAGGTCGCGGATTTCGAACCCGCCCGCCTCGCCATGTGCCGCCAATGCCTGCGCAGCCAACGACAGGTTGCCGGTGCCGGGCAGCAGGGCATCGCCCGCCTTGGTCCGGTGCTGGTCGATGAACCAGTCGGTCGCCGCATAGCGCGCGTGGAACACCCGGTTGCCGTGGCTGTCGAAACTCGCCTCAGACAACATCTCCTGATCCACGGGCTCGACCGGCGGTTTCGGCAGGTCCCCGGTGCGCGCCGCCACGGCTTCTGCCGCCATGCCGACCTCATTCCAGATGCCCCAGTTGATCGCCACGATCCGCGTCTTGCCGGTCCGCGCACGGGCAAAGGCGTTGAGGAATTCGTTGGCGGCGACGTAATCCACCTGCCCCGCAGGCGCCGTAACGGTAGAGGACGAGGAGAACAGGGCCATCCAGTCCAACGCGCCATCGGGAAAAACTTCTGCCAGCACCTCTGTCCCGTGGATCTTGGGAGTGAACACATCCTCGACGCTGGCGGGCGTCTTGGTCAGCAACGGCCCGTCGTCGATCACCCCCGCGCCATGGATCACCCCGGTGATGCGGCCAAAGCGGTCTTCGACGGCGGCGCGCACCTCCTTCATCTGGCCAAGGTTGCAGACATCCGCCGCCAGAACCATGACCTCAGCTCCGGCCTGTTCGAGCGCCTGAACCGCCCGGATGCGACGGGCCACCCGATCCTGCGGCGCATGACGGCGCAGGTAGTCGTCCCATTCCGCACGCTCTGGCAGTGCGGCCCGCGCCAGAAGGGCCAATTTTGCCCCCCGGCCCGCAAAATCCTGTGCCAGCGTCAGGCCAATACCGCCGAAACCGCCCGTGATCAGATACACCCCACCGGCTTGAACGTCCGGCACAGCGGGCAGGCTCACCGGTTTCATTGCGGATTCAAACCGCCGGTCGCCGCGCAACGCGGCGCTCCGGTCGCCGGTTTCCGAACACAGCTCTTCAAGCACCCGCAGGGACAGCGCCTGCATCTGTACCTCGCGCGCCGCCTCGGCCCGTGCGCGCGTCCAAAAGGATGCCTCGATTTCTGCCGGCAATGCCACATCCAGCATCGCCACACTCACCCCCGGCAATTCGCGCGGGATCACCCGCGCCGGGCCCGCAATGGTCGCCTTTTCCGGATAGGGCAGCGGTTCGTCGCGCACCTGCGTCGCCCCGTTGGTGACAACGGTGATCTGCAAGGGGCGCGGCAGGCCTTCGGCCTCCACGGCCTGGGCAAGGAACAGTAGCGCATAGAACCCCTGCTCCTGAACCCGGTGGAAAAAGCTCGATCCGGGGCGATGGCCTTCGCCCTCGGTCAGCAGCCAGAAATGCCCGATCCGGGTGGGCACGATCCCCCGTGCCCCCAGATCCTGCAGCAACAGGTCATATCCCTCTCGCCCCCGTTCCGGCGCCAGCACATAGCCCTCGCCGACGCGGGCAAAGGCATCACCCGGCCGCACCTCAACCACCGTATGCCCGGCATCCCGCAGGCGGGCGGCACAGCGCGCGGCCAGCCCGCCCTCATCCATGAGCATCAGCCAGAGCTGCGGCGCGGCATCACCCAGACCATCGACCACATCAACCTCGACCGGGGCAGAGCGTGGCCGCCAGACCGGCTGCCAGCCCCACTCGGACAGATCGTCGTTGCGCATCAGCCATGTCGGCGCGGTTTCCGCCGGTTTGCCGGGCGCTATGAAATAGGGGCTGCGCTGAAAGGCATAGGTCGGCAGCACGACCCGGTGCCGCACCACCCCGCCCCAGACCTGATCCCAGTCGAAATCAACGCCCAGCGCCCAAAGCCGCCCCAGCACCTCGAACATGAACTTGTCGTCGGCGATCTCTTCGTCCGGGTGGCGGAGCGAGGACAGGACCTGGTTGCCGTCGATCTTTGGATGCTGCCGCGCCAGAGAGGACAGCGCCTTGCCCGGACCGACCTCAAGGAAAACCCGGTTCTCTGCCGCAAGGGCACCGACACAATCGGCAAACAGCACCGTGCCGCGCAGGTGCGAAACCCAGTATTCAGGGTCGGTTGCCTCCTCCGCCGTCATCAGCGCGCCGGTCCGGTTCGAGGTCAACGGCAACTGCGGCGCGTGCAGGTCGATGGACCGCAAAAAATCGCCAAACTCGGTCAGGATCGGGTCCAACATCCGGCTATGCGCGGCGATATCGATGCCGATGCGCGTGCTTTGCACATCGCGCGCCTCCAGGTCCGCCTGCAGCGCCTCCAGTGCCTCCTGCGGACCGGTGGCCACAGACAGGTCCGGTGCATTCACCGCACCCAGGTCCAGATCCTCTCCCAGCAGCGGCCGCAGCGCCTCGGCTGACAGGCCGACCGATAGCATCCCACCCGCCGGCACACGGTCGAACAGCCGTCCGCGCAGATGTACCAGCCCGATGCAATCCTCGAAACTCATGACCCCCGCCACACAGGCGGCGGTGTTCTCCCCCATCGAATGCCCGGTCAGGGCGGCAGGCTGGATGCCCCAGCTCATCCACAATTGCGCCAGCGCATATTCGGTGATCATGATCAGTGGCAATTGCACCGAAGGTGTCAGCAGCGCCCGATCCGCTGCGGCCTCGTTTCCACGCTCCGGCAGCCACAGATCCCGAATGCCCGGTTTCTTCTCTTTCGAAATACGCCTCGCACCATCGCCGCCCGCGATCCGTTCGAGGTGATCCAGCCCCCGGTCCATCCACTCGGCAAAAACCGGCTCTGTCTCATAGAGATCGCGCGCCATGCCCGCGTATTGCGCGCCACCACCGGGGAACATGAACACAACGTCGGGCCGGTCCAGCGCTGAATGCGTGAAAATGCGGCGCGCCTCGACTCCGTCCAGCAGGCGTGCCGCCTCGGCATGAGATTCCGCGACGACGACACGGCGTTTTTCAAACGCCCGCCGCCCCTCTTTCAGGGTAAAGGCCACATCTGCAAGGTCCTGTTCGGGATGCGCGCGCAGGTGCGCGGCCAGCCTTGCACTATTGTCTTCCAGTGCCGCCTTGCTGCGACCCGACACCGTCAGGATCTGAAACGGCCAGTCCGACTCAGAACTGGCCCCACGGTCCGGCGCCTCTTCCAGCACCAAATGCGCGTTCGTCCCGCCGACACCCAGCGAATTGACCCCGGCCCGGCGCCGGTGATCGCTTTGCGGCCAGTCAGTCAGGCGGTCATTCACCACAAAGGGCGAGGTTTCAAAGTCGATGGCCGGGTTCGGCGCCTCATAGCCCAGCGAGGGCGGCATCTGCCGGTGATGCAACGCCAGCGAGGCCTTGATCAAAGACGCCACACCGGCGGCGGTATCCAGATGGCCGATATTGGTCTTGACCGAACCGATACGGCAATGACCTACTGCCCCGCTGCTTTCGCGAAACGCCTCTGTTAGTGCCGCCACCTCGATGGGATCGCCCAGGTAGGTGCCAGTGCCGTGGCATTCGACGTAATCGACAGTGTCCGCCGTCACCCCGGCAAAGGCCTGCGCCTCGGCCACGGCCGTGGCCTGCCCTTCGACCGACGGGGCAAGGTATCCGGCCTTTTGCGCGCCGTCATTGTTGACGGCAGACCCCTTGATCACGGCCCAGATGTGATCGCCATCGGCCACCGCATCCGCCAGCCGCCGCAACACCACAACCCCGGCACCGGACCCGAACACCGTGCCCTTGGCGCGATGGTCAAAGGCGTGGCATTCGCCGTCCGGCGACAGGATCTCGTTCTCCTTGTAGAGGTACCCGCGCCCCTGCGGCAGTTCGATGGTCACGCCGCCCGCAATGGCCATGTCGCATTCGCCATTCAGCAGCGCCTGTGCCGCGTAATGTGTCGCCACCAGGGATGTGCTGCACGCGGTCTGCAGGTTGATCGACGGCCCGTGCAGGTCCAACACATGGCTCAACCGCGTGGTCATGAAATCCTTGTCGTTGCCGGTATGGCGCAACAGGAACATGCCAGTGTTTTCCACCAGATCCTGGTTCGAGCAGATGTTGAAATAGAAATACGACCCCATCCCGCAGCCGGCAAAGACACCAACCTGCCCGTCAAAGCTGTCGGGTACATGACCGGCCGTTTCCAAGGCCTCCCACGCGGTTTCAAGGAACTGCCGATGCTGGGGATCCATGATCGCCGCTTCCTTCGGGGAAAACCCAAAGAATTCGGCGTCAAAATGTGCGAAATCCTCCAGCGGCGCGGCGAAAGGGACATAGTCGCGGTGACGCATTAGGCCGGGATCTTCGCCCGCCTCGCGCAGTTCGTCTTCGGACAGACGCCGGATGGAGGAAACGCCGTCCCGCAAGTTGCGCCAGTAGGCCGCGATATCCGCCGCCCCCGGCAAATGCGCCGCCATGCCGACGATGGCGATGTCATTCTCACCAATATGCGCCGCGTCCGTCGTCATACAGGACTCCAAAAGACTGCGCCGCCACCCGTCGCCACAATTGGCGCGCAAATGCGGCAAATTTTAGGTGAAACCGCCCGAATTTCGCCAGATAGCCAACCCGAGGGCAGCTTTTCGCAAATTGACGGAAACAATGTCAGGGAAATCGCTGGCGGCCTTTCCCCATTGGAAACGCTGATCGCCGAGGGGGCGACTCGACGCCCTCGGCCCACCGGGAATGCGCATGTCGGATCAATGCTCATACTTGCACCAATCCCGTGATCGGCACCCAATTCAGCCAGATCGCCAAGGTCGCCAGCGCAAGGCCCAGCGATCCGAACAGCATGTCATGCAACGGGTCCCACACCCCCGACTGCCGCGCCAGCCAGACCACCACCGGATAGGCCGTCGTAAAGGCCGCCGCCTGTCCCAGCAAGGCGCCCAGCAGGCCCGCCACGTTCAGGCCGATCAGGATGCATCCCACCATCAGCACCGCCCGCGCCAGCGCGAGGTAGAAATAGCGCCTGGAATCTCCCGCCGCCAGCGCCGCCTGATCGTAGGTCATCACGATCAGCATCGGGATTTGCGCACAGGCCAGAACCACCGCCACCGCGCCCGCCGCGTCATAGCGCGGATCGTAAAGGGTCTGCACCAGCCAGACGCCAAGCAGGGCAAACACCCCGACAAAGCCGATCAGCGCGCCTGTCACGGCAACGCGCATCTTGCGCAGCTTCAGGAAATTTTCACGGCTCTCCTTTGGCGGCTTTTCGCGGTAGATGGGGATCAGGATCTTGTGCGTGATCAGGCTGCCCAGCATCATCGGAAAGGCCGCCCAGAAAAACCCGATATTGTAGATCCCGAACAGGTCCAGCGCGATGAACTTTCCGATCAGCATCTTGTCGGCCTGCGTGAAGAAGAACCCGCAGACCGTCGCCAGAAATACCCATTTGCCAAAATTGACCAGCTCACGCGCGGCCCCGCGGTCCCATCGAAAGCGGTTCGGCTCCCCGGGCAGACAGCGCCAGTTCAGGATGACCTCGGCCACCGCGCCAATCACCCCGGACACCACCAGCGCCCAGACCGATCCCCACCACCACGCCAGCAGAACCGCCGCGACAACGCCGACAAGCTGCGTGCCCAAGTCCAGCAGTGTGACCCGCCCCAGCATCAGGTGCCGGTTCGCCGTCACCATCCGTGTGGGCCTGAAACCCGTCACCAACAGCGTCAGGGCCGACACCGGCAGCATCCATGCCAGCATCGGCTGGTCATAGATCCATGCCATCGGCCATGCCAGCGCGCAGGCCACCAGCCACAGACCCACGCCCCGGAACACCTGTATCGTCCATGCCGTGTTCAGGAAATCGCGGTCATCGCCACGTTTGGATTGCAGGATCGCGGGTGTCACGCCCACGTCGGAAAACTGCCCCAGTCCCATCAGGAAAACCATGACCAGCGCCATCAGGCCAAAGGCCTCCGGGAACAGCAGACGGGTCAGGATCAGGTTCGACGCCAGCCGCACCACCTGCCCAAAGGCAAAGCCGCCGAGGGTGAACATGGAAGACCGCATGACCCGCCCGGTCAGAGATCGGCCTTTCAGGACAGCCAGCGTGGTCATCTTCCCCGGCTCCAGTCCTGCGCCCTCTTTGGCGTCAGCCTCACCAGCAGCGCAACACCCGCGTAGGCAACAAAGCCAAACGGATCGCCCAGCGCCATCCGCAGCTTATCCTGTAGCGGAAACGCGGGTTTGTCGTCGTTTTTGGCAAGCTCCGGGTATCGGGCCGCAATCTGCGCGACCCCGGCATTCTGCCGTCGGCGCACCTTGACCAGATTGCGACAGCCTTCGGCGATCGGCCACCGGTAGGATGACCCCACCCCCCTGCGCTCTTGGGGGGTGAACTGCAGGCGGACAAAGATGTCGTCAGAGATGATCTCGGGGAACTGATCCCAGCGCGCGCGCCCGGCCGCGTTCACGGCGAAGAGGCCGCAACCCGGCACCACGTCGCGCATGAAGGGAACCTGCCGCCAGAAGCGGGCATAGGCACGGCTGAATGCGCTCTCGGCGGCGATCTCGACCGCGCCGCTGACATAGCGCGGCTCCTTGATGTCCAGCATGGATACGATCTGCTCCAGCAACCCCGGTGTCACCGTCACATCGGCATCCAGATAGACCCTCAAGGCACCAGTGGCCGCCATGTCGCCCGCGTTCAGCGCGCCGGGCTTGCCGCCCTCCGCAAGGTCCAGCACGATCAATGTCCAGCCCCGCGCCTTGACCTGCCCTGCATATCCCTGCGCCAGATCCGCCGTCTCATCGCGGCAGCCGTTGGCCACGACGACGATCTCCACGGCCCATCCCATTGGCGCGTCAGAGGCCAATAGCGCCTTCAGGCAGTCGCCGATCAGCGCCGCCTCATTGCTTGCCGGAAGAATGACCGAGACCGTCCCGTCCCGGGCCTGTCGTATCAATGCCATATCCTAGCACCCACCCGTACCAATGGGGCCACACCTTTGAAAAATACGCCACCCCACGCTCTGGAAACTCTTAGCAAACTGTGGCCAAAGCGTGGAATCGCTTAGGTTTGAAAACGACACCGCCCATCGCGGCGAGGCTGCCATCTTCAAGGACTCTCAGGTGACGCGACCCCTGCGCATCGGGTATATCGTCCCTCAATTCCCGGGACAGACTCATATCTTCTTCTGGCGCGAGATTGAGGCGCTGGAGGCTATGGGCCATGAGGTACACGTCTTTTCCACCCGCAAACCGCCGCGCAGCCTGATTTCCCACGACTGGTCGGACAGTGCCATTGCCCGGACCACTTATCTGGGTCAGGTCCGGCCGCTGCCCGCCGTCGCAGCGCTGGGCAAGCTGGCCGGAAAACTGCCCGCCATGATCCTGCGCGAAGGGCCACGGTTTGCCAAGGACGCGCTGTTGACGCTGGCCGCCGCCGAACGCCTGCGGAAAGAGGCCAAGGCGCGCGGGCTGGACCATATCCACGCCCATTCCTGCGGACGCGTCGCGCTGATTGCCGCCTTTGCGCATCTGATGGGCGGTCCGCGCTATTCGCTGACCCTGCACGGTCCGCTCTCCGATTACGGGTCCGGCCAGCGGGTGAAATGGCGCCATGCCAGTTTTGCCACCGTCATCACCCGCAAGATCCTGGGCGAGATCGAGGAAACGCTTGCCGGGTATCTGCCTGACCGCCTGCTGGTCCGCCCCATGGGCGTCGACACCGAGGCGCTGAAGCGCGACACCCCCTACGTCCCGCCAGAGCATGGCCGCCCGATCCGTCTGTTCTCCTGCGGGCGGCTGAACGTGGTGAAGGGGCATCAGGACCTGATGTCCGCCACCCGGCAACTGCTGGATCAGGGTGTCGATGTCCGCCTTGAGATCGCCGGAGAGGACGACGATGGCGGCACCGGCTTTCGGCGCCAGCTTGAAGAGCACCTGAAAAAGCTGCGCCTGCAGGATCACGTCAAACTGCTGGGGGCGATCGACGCGGGCGAGGTCAAGGCCAAGCTGGAAAAGGCGCATCTGTTCGTGCTCGCCTCATGGCATGAACCGCTGGGCGTCGCCTACATGGAGGCGATGTCGATGGGCGTGCCGACCATCGGTACAGATGCCGGTGGCGTGTCCGAGCTGATCACCGATGGCTCCACCGGCTACCTTGTTGAACCCAAGAACCCCGGCCAGTTGACCCGGACCATCCGCGCACTGGCGAATGATCCCGACGCCCTTCGCCGGCTGTCCGAAGCAGGCCGCGCGCATATCGTCGAGAATTTCCGCGCCTCGTTGGGGGCAGAGGTTCTGGTGGAAGAAATCGAACGGCTGGGCTGACGTCGATTGCGGGCGCAGATCGGCCCCGCGCCGCGCCATGGCTTTGCAACCTGCCAGGTTGATGCTGCGGAACGCGTTACCGCAACAACTCTTCCATTGATGTCACGGTCTCCGGAGCCACGTCGAATGCGACCTCTTCTACCGCCCTCATCCGGATCGTGCCACCCGCAAACCGCGCTAGGATCAGCCCGTCTTCCTCGACAAACTCATAGTCTGCCGCCGACCCGGCCAGCACAACCCTGTCACGCCCCGGACCGCCGTGGATCACATCCGCGCCGCCCCCGGCAAAGATCACCTCATCGCCCGGACCGGCAAGCAGGTAATCCTCTTCCGTCGTACCATCCAGACGCCCGGCATCCTCGTTCTCCAGAACCCTGACACCGTTCAAAAAAACCGCCTCATCGCGGGCTTCCCACGCCGTCGGACCAGAGGCGTTGTAGGCCATCAGCATGTCCCAGCGGGGATTCTGATCCTCAAGGAACCGCAATGCGCCCCAAGAGCCCCATTTCGTCGCTGGCGCCACATCCACAAAGGCGTTGAACAGGGTTCCGCCAGCATCGACCCAGCCCGTCAAAAGCTGCTCATACAGCTTTGCCATTTCGGGGGTATAGCTGAACGCCACAAGGAAGTCGGTCAGCCGCTCATCGTTGACCCGGTTGCCGTGGCCCACCAGATGCGTGCCGCCCTCATACATCACCAGCCGCAAACCGTTTTTGCGTGCAATCCCGCCGTGGTAGGGGAAAACCTCCTGCACCAACTGCCTGAGAGAACCAAGTTCAAGCGCCTTGGCCACCGGCGCGATGGCGCCTTCGAACCGCGCCTCCTTGATGTACTCCCGCAGCGCCACCCGGCGCAGCCCTTCGGCCTCGCCGGTCACACGCGCCATGTCCTCGGAGGCCTCCAGCCAACCGTCCATGCGTCGCGCCATTTCCTGCCCGCCCATTTCGTAGCCGAAATAGCCGGTCACCGCGTAAGCATCAAAACTCTCGAGCGGCATCCGCCCGAGTTGCAGGTAGGCCAGCGGCGCCTTGAGGATCTGTTCTTCCAGACCCGGCCATCCGGTGTGCGTGGCCACCACCCGCACCAGACGGTCAGAGGCATCACCATAAACTTCGGTCCAGATGTCCATCATCTGCGCCGCGCGCAGGCCGTAGAACTGCATCCAGCCCATGTCCGACGGACCCCACATCGCCTCTGCCTGCTCCCGCGCCCATGACGCCTGCGGGAAAATCTGGTTCCAGACCTCGTTGGAATACTCGACGTAGACATTCAGACGCGGGTCCAGATCCCGCCGGACCAGCTCGGCGAACTGCCGGACAAAGGCATCATCCGCACGATGGGGCATGTTGAACCAGGGGTCCGCGCCGATCACATTGGCCAGCCGAACCATGACCTCGACCGGAACCCCCCATTGGGTCCAGCTTGCCTGCGCCATCGTTGGCCGTTCGTCCCATGTCGCAACCGGAGAGCCGTTGGTCAGCATCCAGTCCATGAAGCGGACCGATCGTGCGTTTTCGATCCGCGCCAGCCAGTCGGGATTGAACAGCGCCCCCGCCTCATGCAGCGCGACGTGGTCCCTGCGCAGGATCACGATGTTGCGGATCGGGTCGGCCGGATCGATCCCGGTGATCGAAATCGCGACCAGCCCCTCTCCCGGCTCATAGCTGAAGGTGATCCGCCCATCCTCTTGCCGGACCCGTTTGGACCGGCCGACAAGGCGGATCTCGGCCTTGCCATCATAGGTCAGCACGTAATCACCCCGCAGCGAAGCCGCATCGGGATGCTGATCGGTCAGGATCACCGTTTCCAGCGCGTCCACGCCTTCGGGCAGGCTGAGCGGCCAGTCGTTGTCATCCAGATGTCCGCCCGCGCGCAGGTCCTCTGTGCTGACCGCCCCCCATGTATCGCCGATATTACCGACCCACCCGCGCGAGGATTTCATCAGGTCCAGAAACGGATGCTGTGTCGACCAGTCCGACAACCCGTTCAGGCCAAGACCCAAGGCCGGTGCGCCCTCTGGAACGATGCCGCTTGGCGGCAGGACCACTTCTTCCCGTTTGGGCAGGGCAGAGGCCGCCGCGACGGTGGAGTCTGGCGCAGGATCGGCGATCGTTGCAGCAGTATTCGGACGGGCCGCCCAGATCGCCTCGGCAATCTCGGGATACCTCTCCACCACATCAGGATGCAGGGTCGCGGGCGGGGAAAACGCCTCTGGCGGGGGGGCGTCGTAGATCCAGACGTAACTCACCATCGCCGCCAGCAGGTACAACGCCTGTGTGCCGTGCGGTGCATTATCGGTATAGAGCGCCTCTGGCGGCAGATCCCCCAACACGCCGCCCTCGGCAAAGATCGAGGCAAGGATCGAGGCGACGGGGATCAGCGCAACCTCTGTGCCCGGTCGCGTGACTTCGAGCACATTGACCAGATCCTGAAACCACTGGTGATACTCACCCGCGTTGAACGCGTGGTAGGCCTGTGTTTCCCGTGGCGACGGGGGAAAGACCCCGACAATGCCGTCCATCGCCGCCCAGCCTTCGTAGACGAACAGCCGCGAATCCGGGCTGTTGGCCTCGACCCAGTCCAGCAGGCGCTGCAACGCGCCCAGCGGGCTTTCCCCGGTTGGATTATCCCCGTCATAGGGCACGTCCGGCAATTGGTACTGGATGAAATTCGCCGGCGTGACGATGACGGCATCAAAACGCCCGTCACGAAATCCGCCCTGCCCCGGTGACCATGCCCCGGACACGCCCGGAAAGGACCAGTTGGCCGTCGGACCGCTGTCCGCAAAGTTGCGCAGGAACCCCCATTGGCCGTCCACGGAAAAGCTGCGCCCATCCGCCTGCGCCATCTGGTTGATCCAGTGCGGGACATTGGTGAAATCCGCCTCTTCGCTGAGGTGGTGCACAAGGGAATTGCCAAAGATGTAGACGCGGCTTTCCGTCCGCTCTGCCCGTGCGCGCTCTGCACCGGCGAGGAATGCGCACGCAAGCGCAAGGATGCCTATCCACCTGACCATGATCGACCTGCCTGTTTTTCTGCCTGCGCCAACTATGCCCCAAGCGCGCTCAGGGGCAAAGCACCTCCTCTGTGGACGCGCAGAAGTCAGCCGCAATTCATGGGTTTCCATTTCAGAATTGCCCCGTATAGTGGCGCCCATGATGACCCAGCCACATAACGCCCCTGCAGCGCCCATTTCGGCGCCCTTGGCCTGTGGCCTGGCTCTACTGCTAACTCGCCTCTGAGCGTGGCCCCCTCGGCGCGCGTGCTCAGAGGAGATGTGTGACGCGCCGGGACTTGCACGCACACCCGAGTTTGGACGACCATTCATGACATTGCCGCAGACCAGAACGCAGGCTGCATTTCCCTGTCCGCAGGTCGACCAACGCCCATTATCCGGCGACGCCAGCACGCGTCCCGCCCGCATAGCTGAGGAAAGACCATGACCACCGACAATACCGTTTCGCAGGACGCGACCAAAAACGCTTCGCCAGAGGCGAACAAGGAAAAAGTCGTCATTTTCGACACCACCCTCCGCGACGGCGAACAGTCGCCCGGCGCCACCATGACCCATGACGAAAAGCTGGAGATTGCCGAGCTGCTTGACGATATGGGCGTCGACATCATCGAGGCCGGGTTTCCCATCGCCTCCGAGGGTGACTTCCGAGCCGTGTCCGAGATCGCCCAGCGGTCCAAGGATGCCGTGATCTGCGGCCTTGCCCGCGCGCAACTGCCCGACATCGACCGCTGCTATGAGGCGGTCAAACATGCCGCACAGCCGCGCATCCACACCTTTATCGGCACCTCGCCGCTGCACCGTGCGATCCCGAACCTCACCATGGACGAAATGGCAGAACGCATCGAACAGACGGTCAGCCATGCGCGCAACCTGTGCGACAACGTCCAGTGGTCGCCAATGGATGCCACCCGGACGGAATGGGACTACCTCTGCCGCGTGGTGGAGATCGCCGTCAAGGCGGGCGCCACCACCATCAACATCCCCGATACCGTCGGCTACACCGCCCCGGTCGAAAGCGCAGACCTGATCCGCCGGTTGATCGAAACCGTGCCGGGCGCCGATGACGTGGTCTTTGCCACTCATTGCCACAACGACCTCGGCATGGCGACGGCGAACGCGCTGGCCGCTGTCGCAGGTGGCGCGCGTCAGATCGAATGCACCATCAACGGCCTTGGCGAACGCGCGGGCAACACCGCGCTCGAAGAGGTTGTCATGGCGCTGAAGGTGCGGGGCGATATCATGCCCTATTACACCGGCATCGACACCAAGAAGATCATGCATATCTCGCGCCGCGTCTCGACTGTCTCGGGCTTTCCGGTGCAGTTCAACAAGGCGATCGTGGGCAAGAACGCCTTTGCCCATGAATCTGGCATTCACCAGGACGGCATGCTGAAGAACGCCGAAACCTTTGAGATTATGCGCCCCGAGGATGTGGGCATCGCGGGAACTTCCTTGCCGCTTGGCAAGCACTCGGGCCGTGCGGCTCTGCGGGCGAAACTCAAGGATCTTGGCGTTGAGGTGGGGGACAACCAGCTCAAGGATATCTTTGTGCGGTTCAAAGATCTTGCCGACCGCAAGAAAGAGGTCTTTGACGACGATATCCTTGCGCTTGTGACTGCCACCACAGACGGCCCCGAGGCATTGCAACTGGTCAACCTCCGCGTCGTTTGCGGCACCGGCGGCCCCGCCGAGGCGCAGATCGAGATGGAAATCGAAGGCAAAGACCTGTCGGCCACCTGTGAAGGCGACGGCCCGGTCGATGCATCTTTCAAGGCGGTGCGCGAACTCTATCCGAACAAGGCGCGCCTGCAACTTTATCAGGTGCACGCCGTGACCGAAGGCACAGATGCGCAGGCGACGGTATCCGTGCGGTTGGAAGAGGACGGCATGATCGCCACTGGCCAGTCGGCAGACACCGATACGGTTGTCGCGTCGGTGCGTGCCTACATTCAGGCGCTCAACCGCCTGATCGTGCGCCGCAGCCGTGTGGGCCCCGGCGCCGACACACGTGAGATCAGCTACAAAGACGTTTGATACTATGGCCGCCGGGGTAACCTCGGCGGCCTTTTCGCTCAGCTCTTTTTCACGAACTTTGTCAGGATCACGATCCGCTGGCCTTCGACCCGGCCGGAAATATGCTCGGCGTTGTCCGCCTCAAGGCTGATCTTGCGGACCGCCGTGCCCTGCTTGGCGGTAAATCCCGCGCCCTTGACCGGCAGCGCCTTGATGAGCGTGACGTTGTCGCCGTTCTGCAGGATGGTGCCGTTGCAATCCCGGTGCACAATCTCATCCCCCGAAGGCAGGCCCGCCTCGGCCCATTCCTGAACCTCCGGTTCCAGATAGGCCATATCGAGGACGTCATTCGCCCATGCTGCGTCCAGCCGTTTCAGCAGCCGGTACGCCAGAACCTGCTCGGCCGGGGTGGTGGACCAGATCGCCTCGTTCAGACACTGCCAATGCGGGCCGTCCTTTGGACCGCTTTCGACCCCGTCCAGACAGATTGCGCACAGCGCCACGGTTTCATCCCTCGGTGTAACCGCGACCGGGGTGGCATCTGCAGCCTTGCAGAGCGCGCATTGGGTCATGACGCAGGCCTCCTTCACTGTCAGGGGTCGCTCAGACCCCAAGCTATTGGCCCTTGCCCGGCCGACCCGACAACTCACAAGGGATTCAGCCGGTGTAGAACGTGTCCATCGTTCCGCCACCGACAAGGTGATCCAGGATCATCCGGCGCGTGGCCCTGTCGGCCCCTTCCAGCGCCCGCAGTTCTGCTGGTGTCAGATCGCGCCGCACAAAACCACGTTTTTGCAGGCATTGGTCCATGCCGTTGATCTCACCGCCATAACGCAGCGCTGGCGCGTTCGAGGCGACGACAATCGGCCCAAGGACCAATCCGCCCCAGAGTACGCTGCCGACGTAATGCCCGGTCAGCGAGGTCTGCCCCGCCTTCCGCGCCTGACCCGTGCAGGAAGCAAAGGCCGCCCGCGCGCTGTCCAGATTGGACCCGGCCTGAAATGGAACCGACGGCCCACGAACATTCGCCGCACACCCTGCAACAAGCGTTGCAAACAAAGCCGCGCCAATCGCGCGTATCAAAACAGGTTTTGTCATGCCTACGGCGATTAACCCGGCGTGGGATATCAAACAAGTATCTGATTTCCCGCCAAGTTATGGCAATTCCGGACCATCTCGGCACACAGGCGGCAGACACCCCTGTTTTGCAGGGCTCCTGACCCGGAAAAAGCATCAGTTCTGACAGCGCGACAAATGGTATCGTCCCTCCTGCCCGCCTGATCCTTCTGATTTCCGGTCCGCGTGAAGTGCTCCGGACAATGTCCGGAGCACCCCTCAAGCCTCAATCCCCCAGCGCGATGCCCTCACGCCGCGGATCGGCACCGCCCTGCAGCCCATCCGCGCCGACGGCGATGGCGTGCAGGCCAGATGTCAGGCCGCGCACACTGACCTCAAAGCCCAAGGCCTCCAGCGGCCCTTGCATCGCGGCCAGATCGGTCCCCTCTTCCAGATCGAAGGTGCCAAAACGGTTCAGCCCGTGCGGCATGGCCACGGCCTGTTGCACGTCCATGCCCCAGTCCACATGCGCCATGATCGCCTGCGCGACATAGCCGATGATCCGCGATCCACCGGGCGAACCGATCACCAGAACCGGCGCGCCATCCTTGCGCACGATGGTCGGCGCCATCGACGACCGGGGCCGCTTGCCCGGCGCAATCGCATTGGCAATCGGCACCCCGTCCGAATGTGAGCGGAAGGAAAAGTCCGTCAACTCGTTGTTCAGCAGGAAACCGTTGGTCATCAGCCGAGAGCCAAAGCCGTTCTCGATGGTGGTCGTCATCGACAGGGCGTTGCCGTACTGGTCCACGATCGAAATATGCGAGGTCGACGGCAGTTCGATGCTTTCATCATCGGCCCAGAGAAGTGCGTGATCCCATGCTGGCATCCCCGGCGACACCTCGGGCAAGGCGTCATCGCCTTCCAGCAGGATCGCGCGCGAGGCAAGGTAGTCAGGGTCGACCAAACCTTTGGTCGGCACCGGGACGAAATCGCTGTCGGCCATATAGCGGCCGCGATCCGCAAAGGCGAGGCGCGAGGCATCGCCGATCCGGCGCCATGTCTGCGCATCATCCGGCGCACCCGGTTCAAAGGCGTTCATCAGTCCAAGGATCTGCCCGACGGTCAGCGCGCCCGACGACGGCGGCCCCATCCCGCAGACCTCAAGCCCCCGGAACTCGGCACAGGCGGCGGGACGTTCCTTGACCTGATAGGCCGCAAGATCCGCCAGAGCCATGACGCCGGGATTGGCCTCGAACCCCTGAACGGTATCGACGATGTCCTGTGCTATCTCTCCCTGATAGATGACCGACGCGCCCTCCGCCGCCATGCGGCGCATGACATCGGCATAGGCCGGATTGCGCAGCACCGACCCTTCGGCAATCGGGGCACCGTCCGGGAAGAAATAAGCGGTCGTCTCCGGGTGGCGGCCCAGCTTGTCCGCGTCACCGGCCACCAGACCCGCCAACCGCGGCGAAACCGCGAACCCCTCATCCGCCAGCGCAGTCGCCGCATCGAAAAGCCCGGCCCATTCCGCCTTGCCCCAGCGTTCATGCGCGGCCTGCATCAGAGCAGGCGTGCCCGGCACCCCGACGGACCGGCCGCCGACAACGGCATCCCAAAATCCCAGCGGCTCTCCACTGTCGTCCTGAAACAGGCGCGGCGTCGCGGCAAAGGGCGCGGCCTCACGCCCGTCCAGCGTCGTGATCTCACCGGTTTCGCCATCATGCCAGACAAGGAACGCCCCGCCCCCGATGCCAGAGCTTTGCGGCTCGACCAGACCCAGCACCGTCTGCACGGCAATCATCGCGTCCGCCGCCGTCCCCCCGGCGCGCAGGACGTCCGCCCCGGCCTGAACGGCATGCGGGTTGGCCGCCGCCACCATCCAGTTTTCCGCCATGACCGGGCGACCGGCCGCCTTGGCCTCCAACGCGGCGGCCACCTCCGGCGAAAGCGCGGCGAATCCGCTGCTGACGGCAAGCTCCTGTTCCGGGGCGATCGCGTCGGTCGCCTGCTGGGCAATGGCCCCCGTGCCGATGGCAAATGCCATGGCGAAACTGAAAAACACTCTCATGGAAAACCTCCCTATTCGCGAATCCTTCACCACTCTTGCAGCGAATAGGCGAGCTAGAAACCCCAAATTCCCGCACAGGTGCGTCCGCGGAAAAATCTTCGTTTCGGCTGAACCTTGCCGGAATTGACAGGCTGCGGGGTCACAGCCTTGCTTGGATCAGTCCGGCTTGTAGGCTTTGGCACGATTAGCAAAAACCGCGGCCCCCATGCCCTTGACCCTGAACGTCCTGCCCGAGCTGGAACTTGTCCATGCGGACTATATCGGCCGCACGACCCTTGGCGACATCGTCCGGGCCTATTCCGAACTGCTGGAGCACCCGGAAATCGCGCGGATCAGGCTAGGGCTGAACGATCTGCGCGGGCTGTGCAAGCTGGATGTATTCTATGAAGGAATGACCCACCTGGCCGGGATGATTTCTGCTGACAGCGCCGAACGCCCCTTGCCGTGGTGCACCGCCATCGTGGTCAATCAACAGAGCATGCATCCCCATCTGGATGCCTTCATGCGAGAGGCCAAACGCCACGGCACGATACGCACAGAGCGGTTTCGGGATATTGCCGGGGCGGTGGACTGGCTTGGCCTGTCCCCCGGATTTCTGGACCATCGATTGCCCTGTGGACGGGTCATCCGCGACCCGCACGGCAGGGATCAGAGCATCGCCGGCACGACCTGATCCGGCGGGCGGTGACCGTCGGCAAAGGTCTTGACGTTGATGATCACTTTTTCACCCATCTCCACCCGGCCTTCCTGCGTGGCCGACCCCATGTGCGGCAGCATCACCACGTTGGGCATGTCGCGCAGTTCCGGGTTGCCGCGAAAGCCGTGCTCGTAAACGTCCAGTCCCGCGCCGGCCATTTGCCCCGCCTTCAGCATCCGGGTCAGCGCGTTTTCGTCGATGACCTCCCCGCGTGAGGTGTTCACGATCACCGCCGTCGGCTTCATCAGTTGCAGACGCCGTGCGTTCAGCAGGTGATAGGTGCTGGGGGTCGACGGGCAGTTGACGCTGACCACGTCCATTCGCGCCACCATCTGGTCAAGGCTTTCCCAATAGTTGGCTTCCAGCGCGTCTTCGATCTCGGGCCGCAGGCGGCGGCGGTTGTGGTAATGGACCTGCATGCCAAAGGCGCTGGCGCGCTTGGCCACGGCCTGACCGATGCGGCCCATGCCAAGAATGCCCAGCCGTTTGCCACCCAATCGTCCGCCCAGAAAGGCGGTGGGCGCCCAGCCGGTCCAGCTGCCGTCCTGCATGACGGCAAGGCCTTCCTGGATGCGGCGGGTCACGCCCAGCATCAGGGCCATGACGATGTCGGCGGTGTCCTCGGTGGTGACACCGGGCGTGTTGGACACGAGGATGCCGCGCGAACGGGCGGTCTGCACGTCGATATGGTCAAAGCCCGCGCCGTAGTTGGCGATCAGTTTCAACCGCTCTCCGGCCTGTCCGATCAGGCCCGCGTCGATCTTGTCGGTCACGGTCGGGACAAGAACATCCGCCTCCTGCACCGCGTCGACCAGTTCACCGCGGGTCATCGGGGTGTCGTCATCCCGCAGGCGGACATCGAACAGCTCGTTCAGCCGGGTCTCGACGACCTCGGGCAAGCGTCGCGTCACGACAACACTCAGACGTTTTGATGGCATTCGGCCTCTCCCAAACTTCCCCATCGGGGCCCTCGGGCGGTAGACTGCGTCAGGAAAGGACGGGGCACAAGAACCCCGCCGGAAAAACCTGAGCAGGACATGACACCTATGATCAAGAAAGCGTTCGCCGTGGCGGCGGCGGTGCTGTTGATGACCGTATCCGGCGCTGCGGGACAGGACCGGGGGCCGGTCACGAACCTGCCCCTGCCGCGATTTGTCTCACTCAAGGCGTCCGAGGGAAACGTGCGGCGCGGGCCGTCGCTGACGCATCGGATCGATTGGGTCTACAAGCGGCGGGACATGCCGCTGGAGATCACCGCCGAATATGAGCATTGGCGGCAGGTGAGAGACCGGGACGGCGCGGGCGGATGGGTCCATTATTCGCTGCTCTCGGGCGTGCGGACCGTGCTGGTGGAGCAGGACATGCTGAGCCTCTATCAGCGGCCGGACAAGGAAAGCCCGGTGGTGGCGCGGCTGGAACTGGGCGTGATCGCGCGGCTGGGCAAATGCGACGAGGTCTGGTGCCGGCTGACTGCCGCGGGCTATCGCGGCTGGGCGCCGAAGACGGCGCTGTGGGGCGTTCGGCCGGACGAGATCCGGGACTGATCGGCCTGTACCGCCGGGGGGTGTCCACGCGTGGACAGCTTAGGGGGAATGCCAGATCAAGGGGTTACGGGGGCGATTTTACCGTTTGTTAGGAAACGGTCCCATATTGGCCGCCCCCGCGCGGCCCGCCTCGTCCCCTGCGTCACCGCTGCAAGCCCGCCACTGATCGCCTGCCAAGACTCTGTGGAACGCTGGGCGGGACAGACATGCCGCCCGTCGCCCTAGGCCGCGTCGTGGGTGAGAATCGCGGCCTCTGATTTCGACAGATTGCGCCGGGCATAGCCGCCATAGGCCATCGGGTCGCTGGCGGCCTCCGGCAGCACTTCCAGCAGGCGCGCGCGGTCTTCCGGGTCCAGCGTGGACAGGGAGGTATTGGCGGGATGAAAGCTTTCTGTCGGCAGGCAATTGGCGAACAGCACCTCATGCCGGGGCAGAAGCAGGTGGATGTAGGTCACCTCTTTCAACAGCGAATCCCGCACAACGGTGGTTCCGTTCACAAGATCCCGCGCGGCGACCAGCACCTCGGGCGTGTTGAACAGGGCCTGCGCCGCGTCACCGCGGATCACCATGCGGTGCCCGGGAGAGACAAGGATTTCCTCGTTCGGCTGATCCGGCCCGAATGCGCCGGGGCGCAGACGGATCGGACGCAGGCTTGGCATGGCAAAGAGACGCGCGCCCGAGAACCTGCGGCTGCCGATCCAGCAGACCGGCTGTGCGCCGCTGTCCCGGGTCTGAACCATATCCCCTTCGCGCAGGGATTCGACCGCCAGAGACCCGCGCGGTGTCTGGATCTGCGTTCCGGGGGTGAAACAGATCACGCCACCGCCGTGGTCCGCCTGTGGCAACGGGTTTTCGACCGCATGCACCTGATGCACGACCCAGAGATCGGCATTGGCGGGCGGCACCTCGTCCACGAACATCAAAAGCGGAGAGACACCGGGGCCGACCGGGATCAGGGTGATGTTGTAGCCACGGGTGCCATCGGTGACGACAAAACAGGAATCGGTGCCGACCGGATCACCTGCCGTCTCTGGCAGGGAAAGCGCCGCCCCGGAGTCCACGGGCGTCTCATTGTCCAATGCGACGCCCACCAGACGGCGCACCATGCGCGCCGCGCGCGCCCGCATGTCGATGTTTTCCGTCGTCTCGCCCAGTTGCAACACCGATGCCGGGCCATCGACCCGGACCGGTTCGCCCGACCAGGACCACGCGGACCCGACCTGAAGCGACGACAGCGGTGCGGATTGCACCCCGTCGATCTGTGTCTGCGACCAGGAAATGACAAACGTGCCTCTATAGCCCGCTCCCATGCCCGACTGCCTCTGCGTTGTTGTTTTTGTTAACGAAAAATTAACAGGGGCGATTCGAGTGGCAAAGAAATTTCCTCGTATTCCAAGGGACCTATACTTTTGAGCACAAACATGGTTGCAACAAAGACGCGACTTCCCAAGCGTCAACACACCTGATTGACGCGGAGTTGCGTCAGTTATTGCCGACCCGGACAAGAGGAGGGCGGGCATAAATGGACAAGCCGGTGCAGAGTCGCTAAAGCCTGCGCCACATGAAACCCGAGCCAGCCCCCATGACGCAGAGCCCTTCCGAGGCCGCCCGCACGGTCCTTGCCATCGAGAGTGCCGCGTTGCAGCGGCTGGGCGAGGAACTGCCCGACAGTTTCGACGCCGTGGTGGCGCGCCTGCTGGACATCCGGGGGCGTGTGATCGTCTCTGGCATGGGCAAATCCGGCCATGTGGCGAACAAGATCGCCGCCACCTTCGCCTCGACCGGGACCCCGGCGCAGGCGGTGCACCCCGGAGAGGCCAGCCACGGCGATCTTGGCATGATCACGCCGCAGGACGCGGTGATCCTGATCTCCAATTCCGGCGAGACGCGCGAACTGGCCGACATGATCGCCCATTGCGCGCGCTTCGACATTCCGCTGGTGGCGATGACCAAGGGGGCGGACAGCACATTGGCCCGCGCGGCGGATTTCGTCCTGCTGATGCCCGATGCGCCAGAGGCCTGCGCCATCGGCATGGCGCCGACCACCTCGACCACCATGGCCATGGCGCTGGGCGATGCGCTGGCGGTGGCGATGATGCAGCATCGCGGGTTCGACCGCGCCCGCTTTGCCGCCTTTCATCCCGGCGGCACGCTGGGCGCGCAACTGCTGCGGGTCTCAGCGGTGATGCACAAGGGCGACGAACTGCCCATCGTCGGCCCCGATACGCTCATGTCCGAGGTGCTGCTGGTGATGAGCCAGAAAAGCTTTGGCGTGGCCGCGCTGGTCGAAGACGGCCGCCTGACCGGTCTGATCACCGACGGCGACCTGCGCCGCAACATGACCGGACTGATGGAGCGCACCGCCGGAGAGGTGGCCACGCGCGATCCCATGGTCACCGCCCCCGACACCCTGCTGATCGAGGCCCTAGGCATCATGAACAAGCACAAGTTCACCGTCCTTCTGGTGACCGAAGAAGGCCGGCTGTCCGGCCTTGTCCACATCCACGACGCGCTGCGGGCGGGTGTGGCATGAGCACGGTCATCTTCATCCCGGCGCGCTATGCCTCTTCGCGCTATCCGGGCAAACCGCTGGTAGAGCTCAAGGGCGCAACCGGCACGGCCAAATCGCTGATCCAGCGCAGCTGGGAGGCGGCCAAGGCGGTCAAGGGCGCGGATGCGGTCTATGTGCTGACCGACGATGACATGATCGCCGAGGCCGCGCGCGGGTTCGGCGCGGATGTGATCATGACCTCATCGGGCGCGCGCAACGGCACAGAACGCTGCGCCGAAGGGGTTGCCGCGCTGGATTTCACCCCCGACACGGTGGTCAACCTGCAGGGCGATGCGCCGCTGACGCCGCCCTGGTTCGTCGAGGCGCTGATCGAGCGGATGCAGGACGCAGAGGTGCAGATGGCCACGCCGATCCTGCGCTGCGATGCCGAGACGCTGGCCAATTTCGTCACCGACCGCCAGCATGGCCGCGTCGGCGGCACCACGGCGATCACCCGCACCGATGGCACCGCGATCTATTTCTCGAAAGAGGTGCTGCCCTTTGTCGCCTCGCTGAAGAACCCGCCCGAGGTCTGGCACCACGTGGGCGTCTACGCCTACCGCCCGGCGGCGCTGAAGGATTACATGGGCTGGCCGGAAGGCGCGCTGGAAAAGGCCGAGGGGCTGGAACAGCTGCGCTTCGTTGAAAACGGCGTGCCGGTGGCCTGTGTCCCGGTCGAGGCGCGGGGCCGCGTGTTCTGGGAACTCAACAACCCGGTCGATGTCGCCCGGATCGAAGCAGTGCTGGCCAAGGAGGGCATCGCATGACCGACGTTTCCATCGGGACACTGACGGTGTCCAATGCCCAGCCCCTTACCGTGATCGCCGGCCCCTGCCAGATCGAAAGCCTCGACCACGCACGGATGCTGGCGGAGCGGATCGCGGCGGCAGCGGATGCGGCGGGCGTGCGCTGGATCTTCAAGGGCAGCTACGACAAGGCCAACCGCTCGTCGCTGAAAGGCAAGCGGGGCATCGGCATGGAGGAAGGCCTGCGCGTGCTCTCCACCATCCGCGCGGAATTCGGGGTGCCGGTGCTGACCGATGTGCATGGACCGGACCAATGCGCCACCGTGGCCTCTGCCGTCGATGTGCTGCAGATCCCTGCCTTTCTGTCGCGCCAGACCGACCTGTTGCTGGCGGCGGGCGAAACCGGGGCGGCGATCAACGTCAAGAAGGGGCAGTTCCTGGCGCCCTGGGACATGGCCAATGTCGCGGACAAGATCGCCTCGACCGGCAACACCCGGATCATGCTCTGTGAGCGCGGCGCGTCGTTTGGTTATAACATGCTGGTCTCTGACATGCGGTCGCTGCCGATCATGGCGGAAACCGGCTATCCGGTAGTGTTCGACGCGACCCATTCGGTGCAATTGCCCGGTGGGCAGGGCACCTCTTCCGGTGGGCAGCGCCAGTTCGTCGAACCGCTGGCCCGGGCCGCCGTCGCCGTGGGTTGTGCCGCCGTCTTCATCGAAACCCACGACGATCCCGACAATGCGCCAAGCGACGGGCCGAACATGGTCCCGATCGACGATCTGGCGCGCCTGCTGACCGGCCTGCGCGGCATTGACAGGCTGACCAAGGGGCGCTGACCCCGGGACGTCGCGTTGGCGGATGGGCCGGGACAGGCGTATTTGTCAAAGAGAAGAAGCTGGCAGGTTGGTACTTACCGGGTTTCTTCTCTTTAAAAATACGCCTCTCGACGGTGGCGCTTGTGTCAGGGTGCCAGAGTCTCGCGCAGTTTTGTCAGATAGGCCGTGACCAGAGCGGCGGCGGCGTCACGTGAGCCCGCCTCAGCATAGCAGCGGAACTCCGGCGCGTTTCCGGAGGGACGCAGATGCACCACGTCGCCATTGCCGAAGGTGACACGCAGGCCGTCGGTTTCGTCCAGCGCGGATTCCGCGCCGATCTCGGCGAAGAACGCGGCGCGGGCCTCGGGGCTGCCGGACAGCTTCGCGATGAAGGCCCTGGAGGTCGCGGTTTCGATGCCTTGGATACGGTCGGCGGCGGTGAAACGCGGCGGCAGGGCATCCAGAAGCTGTGACAGGGGTTTGCCTTCGGCCTGGGCGGCGCTGAGCGGGGCGAGCATGGGCAGCAGGCAATCGCGGGTCATCAGCGGGGAGAGCGTTCCGGCGGGAGCCTTGGCGGCAAAACCCAGCAGGAAGCCGCCATTGGCCTCATAGCCCACCACGCGGGCGGCGGGATCGGCCTGCAGCGCCGCCTCCATCGCGGCGATGACGAAGGGGGAGCCGATTTTCGTGCGCTCGACCGTGTCGAAGCCGAAGGCCCCGTCCATGTCGATCATCGTGTTCGACGAGACCGGCGTGCAGATCACCCGCGCGCCCAGCGCCTGCGCCGTCACCGCGCCCAGCACGTCGCCCGGGATCACCCGCATGGCATCATCCACCAGCATCGGGCGATCCGCGTCGCCATCGGTGGAGATCAGCACCTGCAGGTCATGTTCCGCGAACCAGCCGGCAAAGAGGTTTTGCGTTTCAGGGTCCAGCGCCTCTGTATCGACGGGGATGAAGATATCGGACCGGGCGATGGCCACGGCGGTGCCGCCCAGCGCCTGCACAACCTCGACCATGATGTCACGCGCGACCGAGCTGTGCTGATAGACACCGACGCGCAGGCCCTGCAGCGCCTCGGGGCCGAAGACATCCGCGTAGCGCGCCACATAGGCGGCGCGGGCGTCTGTTTCACTCAGCGCGCCCTCTGCGCCGCTGGCCCCGCGGCCAAGCGCTGTGGTGATCGCGATTTCATCCTCTTTGGAGATCTCGCCCGTTGGCACGTAGAATTTCAGCCCGTTGCGGTCTGCCGGGATGTGGCTGCCGGTCACCATGACGGCGGCGGCCCCGGCGTTCAGCGAGGACAGCGCCAGCGCGGGGGTCGGCACCACGCCGCAATCGACAGCCGTGACGCCATTGGCGCGGATCGCCTCGATCACCCAGCCCGCGATGTCCGGCGAGGAGGGGCGCAGGTCACGCCCGACATGGACCGATCCGCCATGCGGGCAGGCCGCAAGGAAGGCGGTGACGTAATCGTGGACCAGATCGCGGGTCAGTTCCACCACGAGGCCGCGCAGGCCGCTTGTTCCGAATTTGGGGGCCATGTCTGTCCTTGCCTTCTGAAAGTTCCGTTTCGGCGCGCGGTCCTTTTCCCCAGTCGCGGGAGGGTTGGCAAGGGGAGGATGGATGTGCGGCCGTCACTTGCCTATCGTACCGGCATGTTGCGCCTGATCCTTGCCCTTACCCTGGTTTTTCTGCCCTTCCCTGCGGTCATGGCAGAGACATTCGCCAGCCATCAGGAGCGGCGGCCGGATCTGTTCGACCCCGAAACCGGCTATCGCATCGGGCGGCAGCGCGCGCCAACGCCAGAGGATATTCCGGGCCCTGCGCTGCTGGTATCGCCGGAAGAGGCGCGGGCACTGTTGCAGGCGGGGGGTGTGGCCTTGGACGTGTTCGGCGCGCAGCAGTCGCGGTTCGACGAGTTGGACGGCACATGGCTGGTGTCAAAGCAGCGGTTGAGCCTGCCCGGCGCGGTCTGGCTGCCCGAGGTGGGACGCGGACGGCTGTCCGAGGTGATGGCGCGCTATCTGGCCGAGAACCTGGAGCGCGTGACGGGGGGTGATCCCGGGCGCGCGGTGGTGGTCTTTTGCGTGGCGGATTGCTGGATGAGCTGGAACGCGGCGCAGCGGATCGCATCGCTGGGCTATGCGCGGGTCTATTGGTACCGGCTGGGCACCGATGGCTGGCTGGACATGGGGTGGGCGCTGACGCCGGTAGAGCCGGTGCCGGTGCGGGTGGATTGAGGGGGCGCTGCCCCCGTCTCCCTTCGGTCGACTCCCCCGAGGTATTTGGAAGCCCAAAGAAGATGGAGTTGAGTCAGTTGCCGCGCGGGAGTTCCTGGCGTTCGATCTCTGGGTAGAGATGGGCGATGGAGCGGATGTATTCCTCTGGCTGGGCGCCCATGGCGGCAAAGCGGCCCGGCAGCGGGGTGTCCATCAGCTCGACCATGTCCAGACCCTGCCGCGCGCCGCTGCGCAGGGTGTCCTCCAGCCATGTGAGGTAGTCGCGGGTCTGGCGGATGGCGGCCTGTGTCGGGTCTGCCGGGCCGTGGCCGGGCAGGACCAGCGCGGGGTTCGCCGCCTCCAGCGCATCCAGCGCGGCGTGCCATTTGGGCAGGTCGGCGCTGGGCGTCGTTGGGGCGCGGTCAAGGAAGGCGAGGTCGCCCGCGATCAGGGTGCCGGTCCGTTGGTCGATCAGGGCGAGGTCCGAGGCGGTGTGCCCCGAGAGCGGCAGCGCGGTGAAGGCGCGCCCGTCGAGCATCAGGTCCCCGCCCGCGATGACCTGGGTCGGCGGGACAACCTCGGTCCCGCGCATCCAGTCGCCCAAGAGGCGGTACATGTTGTCGGCAAAGCCTTCGCCCTCATTCAGCGCGGCCTGCCGGGTGCCGGCGAGCGCGTGGATGGGTTTGTCGGCAAAGACCTGATTGCCAAAGAAGTGGTCCGGGTGGTGGTGGGTGTTCACCACAGCCGAGACACCGCGCAGGTCAAGGCTGCGGGCGAGGCTGGTCAGCGCCTCGCCGTAGCGGCGCGACGAGCCGGTATCGATCAGGATCAGCCCGCTGTCGCCCTTGATCAGCGTGATGTTGACGATGGCGCCGCCGTTTTCCATCGTGAAATATTCCGGCGCGCCTTCGATCATCCAGATGCCGTCGGCCACCGGTTTCGGCGTCAGATCATAGCTGTGGCGCGCCTGAGCGAAGGCGCGCGGCGCAAGTGGCAGGGCGGTCAGCAGGCCAAGGGCCGTCCGGCGGGTGAGCATCAGTTCAGTTCACCTTCGGTGAGGGTGCCGCGGATGCGGTTGCCGTTGTTGTCACGACCGACGACCTGCACGGAGGCGGGCAGCGCCCCTTGGGCGAAGTAGAAGGTAAAGGCCGGATCCTCATTCACCGGTTCCGAGAGGTCTATGCGGGCGAGGCTGGTGCCGTCATCGGTCTGCAGGGAGAGGGTCTGGATGATGAAGACCGGGATGCCATCGGCCAATCCGGTGTCCATCGGGTGATCCACGATCACGCGGGCGCGGCCCGAGGCGGACCAGAGGCGGCCGTGGATTTCGCCCAGCTTTTCCTCCCAGTCATCAGAGGCATAGGCATGGGCAGGTGCCGTACAGCCGCCGCCCGCCGCGTCGATATAGATGGAGCCCACATGCCATGTGCCGTCATGGGTTTCGACGCTGGCGCGGATGGCGGTGGCCTGATCGATCTTGAACCGCAGCGCCAGTTTCGGCGCGGCCTCTTCGGGGTAATAGGTCAGGATGTGGGGAATCGGGCCGTAATCGGCGCTGACGACGATGCGTTTGACGTTGTCGATGGCGCTGGCGTCCACAAGCAGGGGGACGTTCAGGCTGTCCTCGGCGGCGGTGGGCGCGCGCAAGACCACCCGGTCGTCAAAGCGGATGTCGGCGGGATCACCCAAGAGCCGCACCTGATGATAGTCCCACATGCCGGATTTCATCGGGTCCTGCAGCGGGGTCTGCGGATCATCGAGCGCCAGCGCGGGGGCGGCGGCCATGAGTGACAGCGCAATCAAAGCGGAACGGATGAACATGGCGGACCCTCCCCTGTCTTGCCGGGGAGGAGGCTAACACGGTGATGCGCCCAATTCACCGCGCCTATGGTCGTAGTTTTGGCGTCTCTGCGGTCACACCTGCGCGAGCGGATCGGCAGATTGGACCAAGGTCGCAGTTACCGCCACGGCGGGCGGCCATAGGCTGCGGCCATGCGCGCAGTCCTGTCCTTTCTCCTTTGCTTTGTCGTCGCTTGCGCCGTGCAGGCGGAAACGCTGGACCGCGCGGCGCTGGCAGCAAAGGTGATCCCGCCGTTCAAGCTGGGCGAAGAGGTCAATGACCGGGGGGTCTGGACGCTGGAAAACGCGGGCGGGATCACGGCGGGTTATGTTTTCGAGACAGAGCCGCTGGCCCCGCTGCCCGGCTTTTCCGGGGCGGCGATCAACGTGCTGGTGATGCTGGATCTTGAGGGGCAGTTTCTGGACGTGCAATTGATCGACCACAATGAGCCGATCTTTGTCTCCGGCCTTGGGCAAGCGGCGTTCGAGGCGTTTTTCACCCAGTACAGGGGGCATTCGATTTCCGCGCCGATGGTGGTGGGCACGCCCTATGGCGAGAGCACCGGCAGCAGTGCGCTGGTCTATCTGGACGGCGTGACCAAGGCGACGGCCAGCGTGCGGATCGCCCATGAATCGATCCTGGCCGCTGTGGGTCAGGTGGCGCGGGAAAAGATGCAGGGGGTGCCGACCGGGCCGCCCGCCTATCCCGATCCGGCGGTGGTCGAGGATCTGACATGGGACGATCTGGTGGAACAGGGACTGGCGACGCGGCTGCATGTCACCAATGCCGGGATCGATGCCGAGTTCGCCGGGACACTGTGGGCCGATGATGATCCGGAGGCGAAGGAGAATCCGGAGGGGGCCTATCTGGACCTGTGGATCGTGGATATCGGCCCGCCCTCCATCGCGGCGGCGGTGCTGGATGCAGCCTCGGTCGCCGAGGTGCAGGAGTTCCTGACCATCTCGACCTTTGATGAGCCGATCCTGCTGATCGACGCCGGGCGGCATGGGCTGATCACAGAGGATTTCGTGCGCAACACCTCTCCTGATCTGTTGAGCGCCGAACAGTTCGGCCTGCCCGTGGCGCTGCGCGACAGCGATCTGCTGTTTTCGCTGCGGGACGACCTGCCCGAGGCATTGCAAGACGGCACGGCGATGATCCTGCGCACCGACCGGCGGCTGGGCTTCGACCCGACAGAACCCTGGACCCTGCATGTGGAGGCGGTCCGCGCGCACGGATCCTTCATGCCGCAGATGGGCAGCGTGATGCTGTCCTCGACCCAATCGACGGACGCGCGGTTCTTTGCCCGCGACGAGACACCGAAAAGCCTGCCGCCGTGGCGCGGCGCGCTGCGCGAGCGGCAGGGGGATCTGATTGCCTTGGCGCTGGGTCTGGGCCTGCTGTTGCCGGTGCTGATGTGGCGGCAATCGGCGCTGGCCGGTCTGCGCTGGTTTACGCCGGTGCGGTTGGGCATTCTGGCCGTCATGACCGGCTTTGTCGGCTGGTGGGGTCAGGGGCAGCTGTCCATCGTGACGGTGATTGGGGTGATCCGCGCGGCGTGGGAGGTGGGCAGCTATGCCTTTCTCTTGTATGATCCGTTTTCGCTGTTGGTCTGGGCGGCGGCGATTGTCGGCTTTGTCCTCTGGGGGCGGGCGCTGTTCTGCGGGTGGCTGTGTCCCTTTGGCGCCATGCAGGAGTTTGCGCATCATCTGGGGCGGCTGCTGCGCCTGCCGCAGATCGAGGTGTCCGCACGCTGGGACGCGCGGTTGAAGCTGTTGAAATACGCCGTTCTGGCGGGGCTGGTGGCGCTGATTTTCGTGGCGCCCGGGGCGCTGGACAAGGCGGCAGAGGTGGAGCCGTTCAAGACTGCCGTGACCACCTTTTTTGTCCGCGAATGGTATTACGTCGCCTATGCGGTGGGCCTGCTGCTGCTGTCTGCTGTGCTGTTCAAGGGGTTCTGCCGGTATCTCTGCCCCTTGGGGGCGTTGATGGCGCTGGGCGGGCTGCTGCGCGGGCGCGACTGGATCGCGCGGCGGGTGGATTGCGGCAGCCCCTGCCAGCTGTGCGCGGTGCGGTGCAAGTATCAGGCGATCCCGAAGACCGGCCAGAAATCGGGCAAGATCGACTATGCCGAATGCTTTGGCTGTCTGGACTGCGTGAAGATCCACGACGATCCGGCGCAATGTGTGCCTCTGGTTCTGAAGGCGCGAGAGCGGAGGCGGGCGGCATGAAGCGGCGCAGGTTCCTGACGTTGGCGGCGGCTTTTGCAGCTGTGCCGAAGGCGGGTCAGGCGTCCTATCGGGACAGGTGGACCGGGCGCGCGATGGGCGCAGAGGTCCGCGTGACGTTGGAAGGGCCACGGGCGTTGGTTCTGCGAGCGCTGTCGCGTATTCCCGGCGATCTGGAGGAGATGGAGAGCGCTTTTAGCCTGTATCGGGCGGAGTCGGTGCTGTCGCTGCTGAATCGCGAGGGGCGTCTGACCTCCGGGGAGGCGTTGTTCGGATTGCTGGACCGGGTTGATGAGGCGTACCGCCTGACCGACGGGCTGTTCGATCCGACGGTTCAGCCCGTATGGGCGGCACTGGCGCAGGGCGGCGATTTGCCGGCGGCACAGCGTTTGGTGGGCTGGCACCGTGTCGTCAACAGCCGCTCTGAAGGGGTGCGGTTGGACGCTGGGCAACAGGTGACCCTGAACGGCATTGCGCAGGGGTTTGCCACCGATTTCGTGCGGCACCGTCTGCGGGCGGCGGGGTTTGAAAAGGCGCTGGTCGATCTGGGCGAACAGGCGGCGATAGGCGGGCCTTTCCGGCTGGGCCTGTCCGATCCGGCGCATGGGGTGGTGGGGTCCGTCACGCTGAGTGACAGGGCGGTGGCGACCTCCAGCCCCGGCGCGATGCGCCTTGGCGGGGGCAGCCACATCCTGTCGCCGGACGGGCGCGCGCCGCTGTGGTCCACGGTCAGCATAGAGGCAGAGAGCGCGACGCTGGCGGATGCACTGTCGACGGCGGCGGTGTTCATGGGCCTGCCACGGCTGAAAAGGCTGAAGCAGGAGGCCGGGTTGCACCGGATCACGGTTGTCGATGCGGATGGAAACCTGAAAACGGTTTGAGGGGGCGCTGCCCCCGTCTCGCTACGCGCGACTCCTCCGAGGAATTTGAGGCCCAAAGCGCCAAAAAGAAAAGACCCCCGGCGCCGGGCCGGGGGTCCCAAGGTCATGGAGGGGCAGGTCAGACCGCGGCGGCAACCGCGCGTTTGGTCATCACGCAGACAAGGTGGGCGCGGTAGGCGCCGGTGCCGTGCAGGTCGCTGATCATGCCATCGCCAGAGATCGACAGACCGGCCACCGCGTCGGGCGAGAAGTTGGACGACAGCGCCTGTTCGGCCTCGGTCCAGCGGAACACGCCCTCTTCGGACGCGCCGGTGACCGCGACGCGCACGCCGTCCGCGTATTTCGCCACGAACACCCCTGTCAGCGCAAAGCGCGAGGCGGGCTGTTCGAACTTGGCGTAGCCAGCGGCCTCCGGCACCGGGAAGCGGACGGAGGTGATGATCTCACCCTCTTCCAGCGCGGTGGTGAACATGCCCTGGAAATAATCGTCCGCCGCGATTTCGCGGGTGTTGGTGACGATGGTAGCGCCCGAGCCCAGCGCCGCCGCCGGGTAGCAGGCGGAGGGGTCGTTGTTGGCCAGGCTGCCGCCGATGGTGCCGCGATTGCGGACCGCCGGGTCGCCGATGCCGCCCGCGAGCTTTGCCAGACCGGGGTAGATCGACGCCGCCTCTGCCGCGACGGTGGCATGTGTGGTGCCGCCGCCGATGGCGAGGTCGCCGTTGTCCTCACGGCAGACGCCTTTCATCTCGGCGATGCCGGTCAGGCTGACCAGCACCGAGGGGCTGGCGAGGCGCTGTTTCAGCGTCGGGATCAGGGTCTGACCCCCGCCCAGCGCCTGTGCCTCTTCCTGGCCAAGGGCGGAAACGGCATCCGCCACGCTGGTTGGCCGAACCATATCGAATGTATACATCTTGTATCCTCCTGTTGAGATCCCCCGGCCCGCCCTGCAGGCCGGGGGCGGGGATTATCCGTTCATCGCGGCCCAGACGCGCGCGGGCGACACGGGCATATCGATGTGCTCGACCTTGTGACCGCCGGATTGCAGCGCGTCGATCACGGCATTGACCACCGTCGGCGGCGAGCCGATGGCGCCGGCCTCACCGCAGCCCTTCACACCCAGCGGGTTGTGCGTGCAGGGGGTCTGGCAGGAATGGTCGACCTTGTAGTTCGCCATTGCCGGGAGGTCATCGGCGCGCGGCATCGCGTAGTCCATGTAGGACGCGCTGAGCAGCTGGCCGTTTTCGTCGTAGGTGCAGTTTTCCAACAGCGCCTGACCGATGCCCTGAGCGATGCCGCCATGCACCTGTCCCTCGACGATCATCGGGTTGATGACGTTGCCGAAGTCATCCGCCGAGACGAACTTTTCGATGGTGACTTTGCCGGTTTCCGGATCGATCTCGACCTCGCAGGCGTAGGCGCCGGCGGGATAGGTGAAGTTCGACGGATCGTAGAAGGCGGTTTCCTCAAGGCCCGGTTCGATGTCCTCGAGCGGGTAGTTGTGCGGCACGTAGGCGGCGAGGGTCACATCACCCCAGGCCACGGATTTGTCCGTGCCCGCAACCGAGAACTGACCGTCCTTCAACTCGATATCCGCCTCGGAGGCTTCGAGCAGGTGAGAGGCGATCTTCTTGGCCTTGTTGATGATCTTCTCCGTCGCGCGGACCATGGCGGATCCGCAGACCGCGATGGAGCGCGAGCCGTAGGTGCCCATGCCGAAGGGGATCTTCGACGAGTCGCCGTGCACGATGTCGATCATCGATTCGTCGATGCCCAGCATCTCTGCGACAACCTGCGGGAAGGCGGTTTCGTGGCCCTGTCCGTGGCTGTGCGCGCCGACCATGACGCTAATGGTGCCGGTGGCGTTCACCCGCACGGTGGCGGCGTCATAGAGACCGGCACGCGCGCCCAGCTGACCCACGAGGTTCGACGGCGCGATACCGCAGGCCTCGATGAAGCAGTTGACGCCAAGGCCGCGCAGCTTGCCCTTGGCCTCTGACTCGGCGCGGCGGGCGGGGAAGCCTGCGACGTCGATCATCTCTTCCATCTTGTCCATCGTGGCGACGTAATCGCCGGTGTCATAGACCACTGCGACGGGCGTCTGGTACGGGAACTCTGTGATGAAGTTCTGACGGCGCAGGGCGATCGGGTCGACGCCCAACTCGCGCGCGGCTTTGTCGATCACGCGCTCCAGCTGATAGGTCGCCTCGGGGCGGCCAGCGCCGCGATAGGCGTCCACCGGAACGGTGTTGGTGAAGACCGCCTTGACGTTCACGTAGACCAGCGGGGTCTTGTAGTTGCCCGCCATCAGCGTGCCATGCAGCCAGGTGGGAACCGACGGCGCGAAGGTCGAGAGGTAAGCGCCCATGTTGGCGTAGGTCTCTGTCCGCACGGCGGTGAAGTTGTTGTCCGCGTCCAGCGCCAGTTCGATGGTGGTCACGTGGTCACGGCCATGCGCGTCCGACATGAACGCCTCGGAGCGGCTTGCCGTCCACTTGACCGCGCGGTTGCAGGCCCTGGCCGCGAAGGTGACAAAGGCCTCTTCGGCGTAGTGGAAGATCTTGGTGCCGAAACCGCCGCCCACATCGGGGGCCACGACGCGCAGCTTGTGCTCGGGGATGCCAAGGACGAAGGCGCCCATCAGCAGCCGGATCACATGCGGGTTCTGCGAGGTGGTGTAGAGCGTCGATTCATCGGTCGAGCGCTTGTAGTCGCCCACCGCAACGCGCGGTTCCATCGGGTTTGCCACCAGACGGTTGTTGACCAGCTCCAGCTTGGTCACATGCGCGGCATTGGCAAAGGCCTCATCGGTGGCGGCCTTGTTCTCTTCGACGAAACCCCAGTCGTAGCAGAGGTTGCTGGTCAGCTCGTCGTGGACCTTGGGCGCGCCTTCGGCCAGCGCGGCCTTCATGTCGACAACCGGCGGCAGTTCCTCGATGTCCAGTTCGATCGCCTCGGCGGCGTTGCGCGCCTCTTCGAGGCTGTCGGCGACAACGGCGGCGATGGGATCACCGACGTGGCGGACCTTGCCCTGCGCCAGCACCGGGTGCGCCGGTTCCTGCATGACTTCGCCGTGCTTGTCCGTCACCTGCCAGCCGCAGGGCAGACCGCCGACGCCCTCGAAATCGGCGCCGGTAAAGATGCGCACGACGCCCGGCATTCCAGCCGCGGCAGAGGTGTCGATGTTGTTGATCTTGCCATGCGCCACGTCCGAGCGCAGGAAGTACACATAAGCTTGGCCGTGTACGTTGATATCGTCGGTGTATTCACCGGATCCGGTGAGAAAGCGGACGTCTTCGCGCCGCTTCGTGCTTGCACCGATGCCATGATCCTTCGGCATGTGGGTTCCTCCCTAAAGTCGGTGGATCTGAAACCCACCTTGCGGAAATCTGTTACGGGGCGGGGGTCCGCCGCGCGGTCAAATCACTCGGCGGCGATGCCGGACACGTCCTGACCGGATGCGGCCATGATCGCCTTGACGATGTTGTGGTAGCCGGTGCAGCGGCAGATGTTGCCTTCGAGGTGATCGCGCACCTCTGCCTCGGTCGGCTTGGGGTTGTTCTTGAGCAGGGCTGCCGCGCTCATGACCATGCCGGGGGTGCAAAATCCGCACTGCAGGCCGTGATGGTCCTGAAACGCCTGCTGGATCACGTTGAGCGAGCCATCGGCATTGGCCTGACCTTCGACGGTCGACACATCCGCGCCGTCCGCCTCACCGGCGAACATGGTGCAGGCCTTGACCAGATTGCCATCGACCAGAATGTTGCAGGCGCCGCATTGCGAGGTGTCACAGCCGACATGCGTGCCGGTCAACCGCAGCTCCTCGCGCAGGAAATCGGTCATCAGCGTATTGCCCTTGACCGACTTGGTGACGGATTTTCCGTTCACCGTCATCGTTACTTCTGCCATTGCTATCCTCCCTGGATAAAATCTTGTCTGGGTAACGCGAAGGGGTGCGGTCAGCCTTTGACCAGCCGCTTGAACCAGCCCTTCTTGTGATTCTCATCGCCATCTGCCGGCGGCGCGTCGGCCTCGCCCTCGGCAGGCGGCTCCAGCGCGTTCTGGAAATTGGTAAAGAACTGGTCGGCCATCTTCTTGGCAAAGCCGTCGATGATGCGGCTGCCCAGCTGCGCCAGCTTGCCGCCGACCTTGGCGTCGACCTCATAGGTCAGCAGGGTGCCGTTTTCCGTCTCGGCCAGATCGACCTTGGCGCCGCCCTTGGCGAAACCGGCGGCACCGCCCTTACCCTCGCCCGACATGGTGACGGAATTCGGCGGGTCCATGTCCGACATGGTCACCTGCCCCTTGAAGGTCGCCTTCACCGGGCCGACCTTTTGCACCACGGTCGCCTCGAATCCCTCTTCGGCGGATCCGGTCATCTCGGTACAGCCCGGAACGCAGGCTTTCAGCACCTCGGGGTTGAGGATCGCCGCCCACACCACGTCACGCGGTGCCGCGATCTCACGGCTGTCACTCATCTGCATAGGTCTACCCTCTCATCACATGGGCACGCGGTGGTGCCCTTGATCCCTGTCCGCCGTGGCAGTCAACGCTCCGGCGGTGTGAAACTCAACCCGTAGCTTTCGAAAATCGCGGCGATGCGCCCGTCCGAAAGCCCGGCAAAAATGGCGTCGTCGACCGCGTAGCCCAACGGACGATACCGAAAATTGACGCCGACACCCACGGTCCAGCTGCCGACGGAAAAGCCCGGCAGCGGCGGCTGATGCACGCCCAGCGCGTCCGTCAGCCCATAATCCAGTTGCGCGCGCGGCCCCATCGCCGCCTTGACCTCTCCGGCCTGCAGGGCCGCCATCGCCTCTGCCATTGTCGGAAAGCGGCGGATGTTGGCGCTCAGTTGCCCGCCCGCCAGCGAAGTCAGGTAGAAATCGGCGATCGAGTCGTTTTCCACCGCCACCGTATCAAAGCGGAAGTAGGCCGGAACCGGCTTTTCCTCTGGATAGGCATCGCGGCGATAGGCAATGGCGATGCTTTCCTTAGCGTATTGCCCGGTAAAGACCACCTGTTCGACCCGGCAGGTAAAGGCGCTGTCATAGGGCACGCGCAGCATGACATTGGCCACCCGGCCGCCCGTCACCGGGCCTTGCCAGACCCAGTTGCGCAGATCGGATTCCAGATTCTCTCCTGCGGCGACGAAACGGAACCGCGGCTCTACCCCCAGATCCTCGGCAATCAGCTTGCCGATCTCGATATCGACACCCCGTGGTTTGCCGCCTTCCTCATAGGAGTAGGGCGGGTAATCCTCGTAGACGGCAAAATCGATCCAGCCGCGCTCGATGATCACATCGAGTTCCTGACCAACGATGTCGCGGCTGGCGTTCTGGGGTTTGGGCTGCGGCACCCAGTCCTCGCAGCGCGCCTGCACCCCGCCCGCCAGCCCGACACAGAGGCCGAAACTCAGCAGGAAACCGGAGATGCGGCGCGCCAGGCTCATGTCAGTGCGCCGCCGACAGGCCGATGGTCAGCGCCTCGGCCGCCTTGCGATAGCCGTCCGCCGTGCCGTCGATCAGGGCAGAGGCGCGGTAGGGGGCCGAATCCGCCACCGGCGCACCGCTGAGCGTTTCGATGCCCGCGGCGATTTCATCCAGCTTGGCCTTCAGCGCATCGGCATCTCCGCCAGAGGGATCCGCGGCCAGCGCGTCCAGTTGATCCCTCAGGCCCTTCAATTCCGGGGTGGCCTCGGCGATCATCTCGTCATCGGGGCGCGCCTCGATATAGGTGCGGATTGCCCAAGCAGCCTTTTGGCCCAGAAGTTCGCCAAAGGCGGGCATCTTGGTGGTGCCGTTCTGGGTGTAGCCATGGATGAACCGCTCCATGTACCACTCATCGCCGTATTCCTCGGCCTCGAGGAAACGCAGGTCGGGCGCAAGCCCACCGGAAATCACCTCTAGCCCGTGGCAGCGGGCGCAGTTCTGGTTATAGCCGGAGGCGCCGATCTCGACGGCCTTCCAGTACACCTCGTCCCCCTGATCGCGGTAGGGGTTCTCGATCAGCCATTCCTCGCCCACGTCGGGCAGGGCGTCGGTGTTCACGGGCTGCGGGGCAACGTCACCATGCGACAGGGCCGCGGTGGCGCCCATCACGAATGCAAAGGTCCAGACGGTTGTCTTGCGGGTCATTGCAGTTTCCTCCTCTAGCGGTTGCCCTTCTCTTAGGAGGGCTGCCGCCTTTGCGGCTATTGGACCTAAGTCCTGAACCGCGCGGAACCTCTACCAAGGTCTAATAGCTGCCGCTTCGCCTGCCTATAACGTCATCGCCACGGGAGGAATTCGAGACATGATCACGCGCATCCTGGCCGCGCTTTTGCTGATGGCCTGCGCCGCATCGGCAGAGGTGTCGGTCACGGTTCACTATCTTCGGCAAGAGGTGGAACAGCCGCCCGTCCTGTCGAATCTGGACCCGGTGCCCGGGGACCTGGGACTGGCGGGCGCAAGGCTGGGCCTGAACGACAACGCCACCACGGGCCGATTCCTTGGCCAGAGCTACGCGCTGGAGGTGACAGAGGTGCCTCTGGACGGCGATCTGATGGCAGCGGCGCGCGCGGCGCTGGCGCAGTCCGATCTGATCGTCATGGACGCCCCCGCCGAGGCGCTGCTGCGCGTGGCCGACCTGCCGGAGGCGGCGGGCGCGCTGATCTTCAATGCCTCTGCCCCGGACCGCCGCCTGCGCGACACCGATTGCCGCGCCAATGTCCTGCACACCGCCGACAGCCACAGCATGCGCACCGACGCGCTGGCGCAATTCATGGTCAAACGGCGCTGGACCCGGCTGGCGCTGATCGAAGGCACCCACCCGGAAGACGCCGCCTTTGCCGAGGCCCTGCGCACCAGCCTGACCAAGTTCCAGCTGCGGCTGGTGTCGGAAAAGACATGGGCCTTCGACGCCGACATGCGCCGCAACGCCGCGCAGGAGGTGCCGCTGTTCACGCAGGACCTGAAGGATCATCACCTCCTGCTGATTGCCGACGAGATCCACGATTTCGGTCGCTACATCGCCTACAACACATGGGAGCCGCGCCCCGTGGCCGGCTCCGAAGGGCTGGTGCCGCAGGCCTGGTCGGGCGTGGTGGAACAATGGGGTGCCGCGCAGCTGCAATCGCGTTTCCATGACCTCGCGGGCCGTTCCATGCGCTCCCGCGATTATGCCGCCTGGGCCGCGCTGAGCACGATCGGAGAGGCGGTGACCCGCACCGGATCAGGCGACACGGACATCCTGCGCGGCTACATCCTCGGCCCGGAATTCGAACTGTCCGGCTTCAAGGGGCGTCCGCTGTCCTTCCGCCCGTGGAACGGCCAGCTGCGCCAGCCGATCCCCCTGGTCACCGAACGCGCCGTCGTGGCGCAGGCCCCGCTGGAGGGCTTTCTGCACCGCGTCAGCGAACTGGACACGCTTGGCCTCGATGAGCCGGAATCCAGATGCACCGCCTTTGGAAATTGAGGACATCCTTCATGTTTCTTCTCTTTGAAAATACGCAAAAAAAAGCTGCCGCCGCTCTGTTGTCCCTGGCCTGCATGGGGACGGCCGTCATGGCAGAGGAAATCTGGGTCACCAATGAAAAGGACGACACGATCAGCGTGATCGACGTCGCAACGCTGGAGGTGGTGCGCACCATCCCCACCGGCGAGCGCCCGCGCGGAATCACCTTTTCGCACGATCACAAGGTCGTCTACATCTGCGCCTCTGACAGCGACACGGTGCAGGTGATGGACCCGGAAACCGGCAAGGTCTTGCATGATCTGCCCTCGGGCGAAGACCCCGAACAGTTTGTGCTGCACCCGGACAACCGGCACCTCTACATCGCCAATGAGGATGACGCGATCACCACCGTCGTGGACGTGGAACAGCGCATCGTCGTGGCGCAGATCGACGTGGGCATCGAACCGGAGGGCATGGCCGTGTCCCCGGATGGCAAATACGCCATCACCACGTCTGAAACCACCAACATGGCGCATTGGATCGACACCGAAACGCAGCAACTGGTCGCCAATACGCTGGTCGATTCGCGCCCCCGCCACGCCGAATTCACCAAGGAAGGGACCCAGCTTTGGGTCTCGGCCGAGATCGGCGGAACGGTCTCTGTCTTTGACGTGGACAGCAAGGCGGAACTGGCCAAGATCGAATTTGCGGTCAAGGGCGTGCACCCCGACCGCGTGCAGCCGGTTGGATTCGAATTCACCGAGGATGAAAAGACCGCCTTTGTGGCACTTGGCCCGTCGAACCACGTCGCCGTGGTCAACGCCGAGAGCTACGAGGTCGAGGACTACATCCTTGTGGGCCGCCGTGTCTGGCACATGGCCTTCAACAACGACAAGTCGCTGCTGTTCACCACCAATGGCGTGTCCGGCGATGTGACCGTGATCGACGTGGCCAGCCGCAAACCGATCAAGACCATCAAGGTGGGCCGTTTTCCCTGGGGCGCGGCCTTGCGCCCCTGACCCCCAGACGGACCACAGTTTCGGGAGGACCCAAAATGACATTACTTCGCCTGCTGGCCGCCAGCGCCACCCTTGCCGCCCTGCCCTTTGCCGCCATCGCGGATGATGACGACGACAAAGTGACCTTTGGCATGGCGGGCATCCTGTCCGCCAAGAACAAGCAGGACCTGCCCCCCATCATCCTGAGCGCCGGGGTGCCGATTTCCGAAGCCCCTTGGGAGCTGAAGTCCGGCACCTATTACGAATTCGAGATCGAGGCAGACGGCAGTCAGGAGCTGGCGCTGGTGGGGCCGGAGTTCTTTCGCGCCATCTGGATCGACGAGATCGTCATCGAGGGGCTGGAAATTCGCCCCCTTGGTCTCGATTCGGTTGAATTCGATGAGGCCGGGACGATGGAGATCGGTTTTCTCGCGATCAAGCCGGGCACCTATTACATGAAGATCCCTGGCTCGACCGGCGAAACGCAGCGGATCGAGATCACCATCAAATGACTCCTCTGCCGGGGGCGCCCCTGACCGCCCCCGGCGCATACGACCAAAGCAGCGGCTGGAATCCCCGCGCCTTGGGGTAAGGATCACGCCACGGGACCCGGGAAACGCGCCGCTCTTGGGAGACCAGACATGAAGACCGCCCTGATCCTCGCCGCCGCGCTGTTCGCGGCCCCGGCCTGTGCCGACACCTTCGAGGAGATCAAGATTTCCGCCGGCAAGGCGCTGTTCGACAGCGAATGCCGCCGTTGCCACGCCGTGGACGCGCAGGATGCCTCTTACGGGCCGCCGCTGGAAAACGTCGTTGGCCGCGCTGCGGGCAGCTATGAAGGCTATGATTATTCCATCGCGCTGGAGGCCAGCGGCATCGTCTGGACCCCGGCCGCCCTGCGCGCCTGGATGGAAGACAACGACGGTTTCATGCCCGGCACCAAGATGCGCCATGTGGGGATCGAGGACCGCACCGTGCAGGATTTCATCCTGTCCTACCTTGTCAGCATCACCACGCAGGACAACACCGCGATTTCCGACTGATCGCTATTCGATGACCAGAACGGGCAGCCAGTGGCTGCCCGGATCGCTCTGCTCCAGATCGACATCGCGCAGGGGCCGCATCACGCCCTCTGCCGGGGGCACCGCAAGCAAGCCCATATCCATTTCATGCAGACGCCCAACCAGCCGGCCCTCTTCTTCCGTCAGCCGGTAGTAGACCCCGTTCCACATATCGATGCCGTAGTCGCTGGCCCCTTTCCAGAGGAACAGAAAGTCATACTCCAGGTCGGTCAGATCCTCCGGCCCGACCTGCCGCGCGATAGGATAGGGATAGGGCACATGGCACCAGTGTTTGTCCGGCCCTTCCAGACATTTGAACGGACGCATCGACAGGAAGTGATCGGTGAACGGCGCAGCCTGCATGGTCACTGAATACCGACCCTCCGCGTCAAAGCTCACATCCGCGATGTGCTGTCTGTGACCCTGCGCATCCTCCAGATAGACCGCGCGCGATCCGGTCAGCGGTTGCGCCACAAGGACCGGGGGAATCAGCAGCGCCGCAGCGCAGATCAGGACAAGGCGTGACATGCGAATCAGGGTAATCGTCCCGCCCCTTCCCGCGCATACGACCATGGTCGCAACCCGGCGCAGGCACCCGGAATTGCACACGTTTGTCAAGGCCGTCAGGGGCGTACGACCTTTGTGTAATACCTCTGACGCGGTGTTCCTAGAATACTGATCGCGGCGCCCGGGAGGGGCGCGTGAACGCACGTCGCCTGGGCGATGAAGGGAGGGAACCTCATGAACCGATTTATCCTGGCAGCGACCGCCAGCATCCTGCTAGCCGGTACCGCAGCCACCGCACAGGTCTCCGAGGCCGATCTGGCCGATGACCAGAACATCACCACGCAGGTCGTGACCAACGGCATGGGCCGTCACCTGCAGCGCTACAGCCCGCTGGACACGCTGAACAAGGACAACGTCAAGTTCCTGCAGGCGTCGTGGGCCTTCAGCTTTGGCGGCGAAAAGCAGCGCGGACAGGAAGCACAGCCGCTGATCTATGACGGCGTGATGTATGTCACCGGGTCTTATTCGCGTCTCTATGCCATCGACGTGATGACCGGCGAAGAGCTGTGGCAGTACGACGCCCGCCTGCCCGAAGGCATCCTGCCCTGCTGCGACGTCATCAACCGTGGTGCCGCGATCTATGGCGACAAGGTCATCTTCGGCACGCTGGACGCGCGCCTCGTGGCCCTGAACAAGGACACCGGCGATGTCGTCTGGCGCGACAAGATCGCCGACTACAAGGCGGGTTACTCCTACACCGCCGCGCCGCTGATCGTGGACGGCCTTGTGATCACCGGCAACTCTGGCGGTGAATTCGGCATCGTCGGCACCGTGCAGGCCCGCAACGTCGAAAACGGCGATCTGGTCTGGGAACGCCCGGTTATCGAAGGTCACATGGGCATGCTGAACGGCGAACCCTCGACCATGACCGGCGAATTGAACGCGACATGGCCGGGCGACATGTGGAAGACCGGCGGCGGCGCGACATGGCTGGGCGGGTCCTATGACGAACGCACCGATACGCTGATCTTCGGCGCGGGCAACCCGGCGCCGTGGAACAGCTGGCTGCGCGACGCAGGTCAGGACAACACCGGCAAGGGCGACAACCTCTACGCCGCCAGCCGCATCGGCATCGACCCCAAGACCGGCGAGATCAAGTGGCACTTCCAGACCACCCCGCGCGAAGGCTGGGACTATGACGGCGTGAACGAAGTGGTCGCCTACAACGACCGCGACGGCAACCAGCGTCTGGCCACCGCAGACCGCAACGGCTTCTTCTACGTGCTGGACGCGGCTGACGGCGGCTTTGTGCGCGGTGTGCCCTTCGTCAAGGATATCACATGGGCCTCCGGCCTTGATGAGAACGGCCGCCCGATCTTTAACGAGGACAACCGCCCCGGCGACCCGACCGCCGCCGCCGACGGCAAGAAAGGCGAAGTGATCTTTGCCTCGCCCTCCTTCCTGGGTGGCAAGAACTGGATGCCGATGGCCTTCAGCCAGAACACCGGCAACTTCTACGTGCCGTCCAACGAATGGGGCATGGATATCTGGAACGAGCCGATCACCTACAAGAAGGGTGCGGCCTATCTGGGTGCCGGTTTCACCATCAAGCCGAACTACGAGGATCACATCGGGTCTCTCAAGGCGATCGACCCCGACACCGGCGAACTGGTGTGGGAATACAAGAACGAGGCCCCGCTCTGGGGTGGCGTGATGACCACCGCGGGTGGCCTTGTCTTCACCGGCACGCCCGAGGGCAAGTTCCTTGCGCTGGATGACGCCACCGGCGAGGTTCTGTGGTCCTTCCAGACCGGCTCCGGCATCGTGGGCCAGCCCGTGACCTGGGAAATGGACGGCGAGCAGTATGTCTCGATCGTGTCCGGCTGGGGCGGCGCGGTTCCGCTCTGGGGTGGTGAGGTTGCCAGCAAGGTGAACTACCTCAACCAGGGTGGCACCGTCTGGACCTTCAAGCTGCCCAAGGAACTGGCCAGCATGCAGTGATCTGACCCCGTGGTCTGACAGAGAGGGCGTCCCGCGGGGCGCCCTTTTTCTTTTCGCCACAAAGTCGCTCTATCCCGTCTTGCCGAAAACATGTTTTTATGATCAGATTGAAAAGTGTTTTGAAGATCAGATTGAGATAGAACTTGGATTTATTGTCCACCTTGTCGATTGGCGGATCCGTAGCATCACTTGTTGGAATGTTGGTTTCTCTCCAACAAGCTAAGAGCGCTCGTAGAGCGAGTAACGAAGCAAAATCAGTCTTTGTCAGGGTGCAGTTGACGTCGATAACCGAGCGTTTGAAGGCAGCTCAAGAGCATATTCGCGAAATTGAACCGTCAAAGCTGGGAAAGCGCGGCTTCAATCCAGGCGCCAAAGTGGATTTAATTAGACGAGAATTTGATACCGCACTGAGCTCACTTCCAAAATCCGGAGTCGGAAGCGCATCTCGCGAAGTTTTATTCAGCGCACAGGCCATCCTTAATTCATACAACTCCTCTATTTCGAATACGCCTTCTGATACAGACTGGCAGAAGCTGCAAATAAGCGTGCAAAATGCCATTTCCGAACTATCTTCAGAAGCCACAAACTCGAGCGAGCGCGGATAATGGACAACGAGCACGAAGAACTTCTGAGGAAACTATCTTACCAAGTATCAATCCTTGGTCAAACCATAGACTATGATAAATATCCCGTTGAGTCGCTCATCATATCGTTCGACTGGGGCCGCAATGACTTAGACAAGGCTCATGATATTTTTGAGAAATGGCAACGAAAAATCGAGGGTGGTGGTCACATGTCCAATACTCTATTCGAGGCCGACTTTGAGCGTGAACTTGGCATTACTTACCAAGGGTTGAAATCCATAATCTTGGCCTTCTATAGAAACGAGCAATGGACGGATGTATGCGAGTCCTACGTGGATAGCTTTGGAAAATCTCCATCGGTCGAGCTACTTGAAGTGAAACGCAGAAGACGTTGAAATAACGAAGCACTTCTGGACTTCGCTCGTCCCGCCAGTCTAGCCTCTGCCCCATTCCCTTTGGCCATTATCAGAGAGGCAAATTGCCATGCAGTGCCATGAAGTTGACTATGAAATTTTCGGCGACGACATGCAGATTGTCGAGGTGGAGCTGGACCCCGCCGAGGTCGTGATCGCCGAGGCCGGTGCCATGAATTACATGGATGACGGCATCGGGTTCGAGACCCGTCTGGGCGATGGCGCGCGCCCGTCGCGCGGCATCATGGATTCGCTGATGAACGTCGGCAAACGCGTGCTGACGGGCGAATCGATCTTCATGACCCATTTCACCAATAACGGTCAGGGCAAGAAGCGCGTGGCCTTTGCCGCGCCCTATCCGGGCAGGATCATTCCCGTGAACATGGCGGAAATGGGTGGCGAGCTGATTTGCCAGAAGGACGCCTTTCTCTGCGCCGCCTTCGGCACCACCACCGGCATCGCCTTTCAGCGCAAGCTGGGGGCCGGGTTCTTTGGCGGTGAAGGGTTCATCCTGCAGCGCCTGAACGGCGATGGCATGGCCTTTATTCATATCGGCGGCACGGTCATCCGGCGGGAACTGCAACCCGGCGAGGTGCTGCGTGTCGATACCGGCTGTCTGGCGGCCATGACGAGCGGCGTCGAGTATGACATCGAACGGGCCGGAAATCTCAAATCGATGGTGTTCGGGGGAGAAGGGATCTTTCTGGCCACCCTGCGCGGCCCCGGCACCGTGTTCCTGCAAAGCCTGCCGTTTTCCCGGCTGGCCGACCGCGTCCTGCGCGCCGCCGGTCCCGGCGGCAGCAAGGGCGAGGGATCGGTGCTGGGCGGATTGGGCGACATGTTCGGCGACAGGTAAACCGCCCGCGACACTGTCCCGGCCATTTTCGGCCGGGGCCTGCCGCCACTAAGACCTTAGCACAGGTGCCGATCCGCTGGCGCTTTGCTACCATCCTCCGGTATATCAAGTGATGCGCGTTTTACTGGGAGGAGAACGTTGTCAGAGACCGATCAAGTACGGCGCTTCGCCTCCGCGCTCATCGTTGATGATCACCCGCTGTTCTGCGATGCGCTGTCGATGACGCTGAAAACCGTGGCCGGGATCGAGGATATCCAGACCGCCAGCCTGCTGTCCGATGCCCTTGTCGCGCTGGACTCCGGCGCGCGACCGGATGTTGTGGTGCTGGACCTCAACCTGCCGGACGTGAACGGGCTGGACGGTTTGATCCGGCTGAAGACCGCCGCCGGTGGCATTCCCATCGTCGTCGTGTCCTCGATGGCCGATAACCGCATGGTCAGTTCGGTGATGCGCGCGGGCGCCAAGGGGTTTGTACCCAAGCACAGCCAGCGGAGCGTCTTTCGGCAAGCCTTTGACGCGCTGTCGCAGGATCAGACCTTTTTGCCAGAGGGGTTTGTCGAGGTGGCCGACGCCTCGCAGCAGGGGGATGACCGGCAGGACGCGGTGTCACGGCTTGCAACCCTGACAAACCAGCAGGCGCGCATCCTGCAATTGATCTGCGAAGGCAAGCTGAACAAGCAGATCGCCTATGACCTGTCGATCGCCGAAACCACCGTCAAGGCGCATGTCACCGCGATCATGCGCAAGCTGGGCGTGCAGAGCCGGACACAGGCCGTGCTGATCGCCGGTGAGGCCAGCTTTGCAAGCCTCTTGCCAAGACAGGCCGACCCCTCTTAACCTTTGCGGCCAATGACAGAACACCGGGGGAGGAGACCCGATGGACGGAGGACCTTCTCCGTCCGCGGGGGGTGTCGATGCTGACGCCGTTCTGCGGACCGCGCATGCCGATCTGGATGCGCCGAACCTGATAGACGATCTTGTGGCGCAACTGGGCGATGGTCCTTTTGCGCTGGTGGTGCTGTTTTCCGGGCCGGATGCCGGGTTTCCGGCGATGATCGCAGAGGTGTCGACCCGGTTCGGCACGGCCCCCGTCATGGCCTGCACCACCGCCGGGGAGCTGGCGATGGGCTGCGGCTATCGCGAAAATTCGGTGGTGGCCGTGGCCTTTCCCGAACGCTGCTTCGAATCCGAGGTCGTTCTGTTCGAAAACCTTGGCGACTGGGAAATGCAGGACCTGTCTCAGACGACGATCCGCGCCCGCGCAGCGCTGGCCGAACGCAGGCCGGACATGGCCTATGAATTTGCCTTTCTCGTGGTCGATGGCCTCTCCCTTCAGGAGGACAAGCTGGCCTCTTCGCTGACGGCGGGGCTTGGCGCTGTGCAGTTGTTCGGCGGCTCTGCCGGGGACGGGGTGCAGTTCGAACACACCTACGTCGCTCTGGACGGGCACACCTATGAACGCGCCGCGGTGCTGGCGCTGGTTCGCAGCCGCTGCCGGGTGCGGGTGTTCACCCTGAACCATTTCACGCCGACCTCGTTGCGCATGGTTGTGACCAGCGCCGATCCTTCACGCCGTCTGGTCCACCAGATCAACGCCGAACCCGCCGCGCGGGAACTGGGCCGCCTGCTGGGCAAGGACCCCGAGCAGATCGACACCTTCACCTTTGCCGACAATCCGATGGTTGTCCGCCTAGGCGGCAGCCACCACGTCCGCGCCATCAAGCGGGTGACAGGGGATGGCGATCTGGAATTCTTTTCCGCAATCGACGAAGGGCTGGTGCTGACACTGGCCGAGGCAGATCACATCGTTGACCATCTGGATGCCCAGCTTTCGGCGCTGACGGATGCGCAGGATGGTCCACCCGTAGGCATTCTTGCCTGCGATTGCATCCTGCGCCGCATAGAGGCAGAGAAGAAGCAGCAAAAACGCCCGCTCGACTCGGTCCTTGCGCGGCACCGTGTTACCGGGTTTTCAACTTACGGCGAACAAATCAACGGCATGCACGTGAACCAGACCATGACCGGCGTCGCGATCTATGCCCCCGATGACGGGCTCTGCGACGAGACATGACGCATTACCTGATCGATCCCTCCGATCCGATCGAGCGGCAGAACGACAAGCTCTTGCAGATCGCCGAGGCCCTGATGCGCCGGGTCGAACAGGACACGGACCATTCCGGCGCCGCCTATGCCCAGTTCGAACGCGCCGCGATGCTGGAAGATCAGGTGCGCCAGCGGACCCGCGATCTGGAACAGACGCTGGACCTGCTGAACCAGTCCAATGCCGCGCTGGGCCGCGCCAAACACGATGCCGAAGAGGCGCGCAAGAACCTTGCCAACGCGATCGAGGCGGTCCAGCAGGGGTTCGCCCTGTTCGACAGCCAGGATTGTCTGGTGATGTGGAACAGCCGGTTCAGCCTGCAACTGCATGACGTGCAGCCACATCTGAAGGTCGGCCTGCCCTTTGCGGACTTCGTCAAGGCCGTGTCCGAGAGCCGGTTCCTTGAACTGCCGCAGCATATCGGACCGGAACAATGGGCCGAACAGCGCTGGCGGCGGCACAAGGATCTGCACGCGATTTTCAACGTGCGTCTGATCTGGGACCGATGGTTGCAGGTGTCGGAGCACCGGACGCCCGATGGCGGCACCGTGGTGTTGCAGACCGACGTGACCGACATCATGCGGCTGGAACGGCAGGAACGCGGCAAGCTGCTGGACAGTCAGGCGCGGATGCTGCGGGCGACGCTGGATCACCTGAACCAAGGGGTCTGCATCTTTGACAAGGACGCCCGGCTGGTCGGCTGGAATACCCGCATCAGCGACATGCTGTCGATGCCCGTTTCACTGCTGCGGCTGGGCATGGGGTTCGACCGTCTGATCGACCAGATGCAGACCCGGTTCGATGCCGGAGGCCTGACCACGCAGGACCTGAAAGCCTGGGCGCATCTGGAGACCGGACGGCGGCCCATGCGGTTCGAGATCCGCACAGAGACAGACATCACGCTGGACGTCTTTGCGCAGGAGATGCCGGATCGGGGTTTCGTGATTTCCTTCACCGATGTGTCCGCCGAACGACAGGCCGCGCGGGCGCTGGCCGAGGCGAACGAACTGCTGGAACGGCGCGTGATGGAACGCACGCTGGAACTTGAAGACGCGCTGGAAACGGCGGAGCGCGCCAATGCCTCCAAGTCGCGCTTTGTTGCGGCGGCCAGCCATGACCTGCTGCAACCGCTCTCTGCCGCCAAACTGTACATGTCGGCGATTTCCGAAAGCGCCGAGGATCCGCAGGCGGTGCAGGCCGCCGCCAAGGCGTTGAACGCACTGGGCAGTGTCGAAAGCATCATCGACGCGCTTCTGGACATTTCCAAGCTGGACAGCGGTGCGGCCAGCCTCGATATCACGGCCGTTTCGGTCGAAAAGCTGATGCTGGGGCTGCGGGACGAATTTGCCCCTCTGGCCGCGCTCAAGGGGCTGGACCTGCGGGTGGTGCCGGCATCGGGCAGTGTCGCCAGCGATCCGGGGTTCCTGCGGCGCATCCTGCAGAACCTGATCGCCAATGCCATCCGCTACACCGACAGCGGCAAGGTTCTTGTCGGCACGCGGCGTCAGGGCAGCGCCCTGCGGTTCGAGGTCTGGGACACCGGGCCGGGCATTGCCGAGGCGGATCAAGAACGGATCTTCCGAGAGTTCGAGCGGCTGGATTCCTTTACCAGCGCAAACGAAGGGCTGGGTCTTGGGCTGGCCATCGTCGAACGCGCCTGCGCGCAGTTGCGACATCCGATGGGCGTACAATCCACCGTCGGGCGCGGCACGCGGTTCTTCTTTTCGGCACAGCGCGCGGGCGGCCCCCAGTCGATGCCCTCGATCCCGAAGGCGGCAGTGGGTCGTCAAAGGCTCAAGGACAGCGGTTTGATCGTGATGCTGGTGGAAAACGACGCCGAATTGCGCCGCGCCCTGTGCCTGCTGATCGAACGCTGGGGCGGCAGCGTTCTGGACGTTGGCACCGCCGAAGAGGCCCGCGCCCTGCTGAGCGATATCGGCATTCTGCCCGACGCCATGCTGGCGGATTATCACCTTGGCAAGGGGTTGGACGGTCTGTCGCTGGTGCGGCAAATGCGGGTGCAGGATCCCAAACTGCCGGCGCGGGTCATGTCCGCCAACCGCTCATCCGAACTGCAGAAACTGTGTGAGGGCGCGCAGGTGGGATTGATGACCAAGCCGATCGACACGGAGGAGTTGGAGGCCTTTCTCTACTCCGCCGCGATCAGCGGGACCATGCCCGCCGCCGAATGACGGCGGGCGGGTGATCCCGGCCGCTCTAGTCCAGGCGCACACTCTTTCCCGGGGCCATGTCGATGCCGGTGCGCGTGACCAGCAGGCGTCCGTCAGCTCCGGGAATCCGGACCAGCGCCTGTCGGGCGGACAGGCGCAGGATTTCGACCGGCACCAATTCAAGTTGAAGCGCCGCTTCATCGACAAGGTAGACCGCATCCTCGGGCGTCAACGCGTCGACCGGGATTTCAAAGGTATCCTCTTTGGCGGGCAGCAGGGTTTCGACCTCCACCGCCTCGTTCAGGAACATGTCGGGCGCGCAGGCGTCATCCACCTCGATGGTGGCCTTGACGAACTGGTTTTCCAGATCGGCCTCAGTGTCAAAGCGGGTAAAGACGCCGTTGCAGATCTGCCCGTTCACCCGCGCAATCCGCACGTCAGAGGCCACGGCGATGCCGGATTCTGCGGTGGCGGACAGGCGGCTGATCTGGATATAGACCTCGACCGACTTTTCGTTGGGCGCATAGATCTGTGCGGCCCGCTCGCCCTCCTGCACACAGTCACCGAGGTTGGTTTCGAAGCCGACAAGAACCCCGTCGAACGGCGCGGTCAGCACCAGCATGTCATGGGCCAGTTTCGCGGTCTGCAGGTCCAGCGTGCCGATCTCATGCGCGATTTCGGCCCGGCGCTTGGCTGCGCGGGCGGTGGCGATGGCCTCTTGCGCACGGTCGGCGGCAAAGCGCGCCTCCATGAACCGGCGCTCGACGCCCTCCATCGTGGTCTCATTGATCAGGCCACGGCCGAACATAGTGCTGTTGCGTTCGTATTCCGCCGTCGTCAGTTCCAGTTCCTGCTGCCGTCGTTTGTCATCGGCCAGGGCCGCCTGAATCGCCAATTCCCGCTCTTCGATCTGGGCCTGAAGCTCGGCAACCCGCGCCTCTGCCGTGCGCAGGGCAAGGGCGGAGCGCTTGTCATCCAGACGCACCAGAACCTGCCCGGCCGAGGCCACTCGCGCACGCTTGGCCTGTTCGGACACCTCGACCACGCAGCCGCGCGCCTCATACGACAGGCCGGAAATGTCGCTGGCCTGAACGGTGCCAAAGAAAGTGTCGGTGGACATCGCCTGCTGCGCCTCCAGCCTGACGGTCGCCACCGGCAAGGCATCGTCCTGCGCAAAGGCCGGGACAGTCGGCATCATCATCGCGGCAAGAATCGCGCCAAGAACAAGTCCCCGGCATGGTCCCGATCTCTTGAATTGGAAGTCATGCATTATCCGGTTTCCTCTTCCCTGTCTTGCGCCCAAGGCGCTGCCCGTGGTGCGCTTTCCGCCACCCTGACGGATAGCATTCAACATAGTGCCCGGGCCCTCCGCGGCGATTGTCCCGGTTTATGGCTGAAAAGCCAGTACCAAGGTTGTGCGGGCCAAACGGTCTCACGCAGTTGTCAGGAATTGGCGCAGGAGAATCGCCTGTTTCAAATCCCGCTTTTCCGGGGAACTCGCCTTTAGAAAGAATGTCTTCTTTGTGGCGGGCTGTCACAATGGTGAGTTTGCGTGGCCGAATTGGGGCCAATTCATGATCTCGCAACCTGAGATTGAATCAATTTAACTGACTGTTTACATTGAATTTTGCCGAATTTTAGTTGCAAATAAATCATCATTCTCCGGGATCCGCGATGCCAGGCGTCCGCATTTCTTCGGAAAGTTTGGAGCGCTATGGGAATGCCGATACTCTGCAACCTGTAATAGAAAACCGCTACCCACGAGGCACTATATGGAATCCCGTAAGGAATTGGACGAAGGTCCTGTGGACCTCGCCAAAAGACGTGCGCTTGCGAAATACGCACGGACTATCACCGGCATGAGCGTCGTCGCCCTGACCGCGGTAGAAGCCGTTGGCGCGGCAAACGCCTACACAGTCACCACCGTGCCCGGAGCAGGCGGAGGCTTTGGTCCGGGCGGCGGGTTTGGCGCACCGGGTGGCCCGTGGGGGGCGCCGGGTGGCCCGAAAGGCACACCGTAACTGGTGCTTTGCACTGAAGAACACGGGGCAGATTTCGATCTCACCTGACATGACCGGGGCGGACATGTCGTATCCGTCCCCGATTTTTCGCAATCATCCACGCCGCCACGTCACGGTGCGGGCAGTCTCTGGTCAATCAGGAGACGCCCATGAACGCACAATCGCCCAAGCCCCGCACCCGCTCTGGCGGCCGCGCCGCGCGCCGGAGCATCCGCGCAACCCGCGACATCACGATGCTGCCCGGCCTGACGAACACCCTGCCCCTGTGCGAGGTGATGGACGGCGCGCAGGTAGAGCGGATCGACGCCGCCTCGATGGACATTCTGGAAAACGTCGGCGTCATGTTCCGCGACCAGATCGCGCTGGAGGACTGGCGCAAGGCGGGGGCAAGGGTCGACGGGGAAATGGTCTATCTGGACCGTGGGCTGGTGCGTGAGCTGATCGCCTCCATCCCGTCCGATTTCACCTATCACGCCCGCAACCCCGCCAACAACGTCCGGCTGGGCGGCCGGAACGCGGTCTTTGTGCCGATGACCGGCGCGCCCTACCTGCGTGACCTGGACGATGTGCGCCGCAATCCGACGCTGGACGATCTGGCGACGTTCCACAAGCTGAGCCACATGTCGCCCGCGCTGCATTCCACCGCGCATCACATCGTCGAACCCTACGATCACCCGATCAGCCAGCGTCATCTGCGCATCACCTACTCATCGATGAAATATTCCGACAAGATGTTCATGGGCATGACCACCTCGCCCAAGAACGCCGAGGACGTGATCGAGATGTGCGCGGTGCTTTTTGGCGAAGAGTTCCTTGAGACGCACCCGGTCACCACCGGCAATTGCAACGGCAACTCGCCCCTCGTCTGGGATGAAACCATGCTGGGCGCGATGCGCGCCTTCTGCCGTCGCAACCAGCCGGTGCTGTGCTCTCCCTTCGTGCTGGGCGGTGCCAACACCCCGGCCAGCGTGCCCGCAACCGTCGCGCAGTTGAACGCCGAAGCGCTGAGCGCGCTGGCCTATACGCAGGTGATCCGCAAAGGCGCGCCCGCGATCTATGGGCACTACCTGTCCACGGTCAGCATGAAGTCCGGCGCGCCGATGGCCGGAACCCCGGAAATCAGTCTGATGAACTTCATGATCGGCCAGATGGCGCGGTTCTACGATGTGCCCTGGCGCACCTCGAACACGCTGGGCGGGGCAAAGACGTTCGACGCGCAGGCGGGCTATGAATCGGCCACGACGCTGTCCTCTGTCATGCATTCCGGCGCCAACTATATCTGGCATTCGGCAGGCTGGAATGAGGCCGGGATGCATTGTTCCGTCGCCAAATTCATCGTGGATGCGGAACAATGCGGCATGGCCTACCGCATGGCCGAGGGGCCAAAATGGGATGACTTTGATCAGGCTCTTGCAGCGGTGCGCGACATTGGCCCGGGCGGTCACTACCTTGGCCACCCGCACACGCAAGAGAACTTTCAGACGGCCTATTTCATGCCGGAGCTGTTCGACAACAACTCGATCGAACAATGGGTGGCGGACGGGTCAAAAGAGATCACCGCACGGGCGCTGGAACAGGCGCGCAAGATGCTGGACGAGTACGAAGAGCCGAAGCTGGACGAGGCAAAAGACGAGGCGCTGCGCGACTATATCGCCCGGCGCGAGCGTGAAATCCCGGCGGCCGACGCGCTGAACCAGGACCATTAACGCGCGCCCCAGGTGTCCGACAATCGATAGCCCTGCGGCCAGGGGTCGGACGGGTCCAGCATGTGCTGGTGCATGCCGGTGATCCAGCCGCGCCCGGAAATTTCTGGCAGGATCGCGGGGCGATCGCCGACGCGCGTCTCCCCAAGGATCTGCCCGCCGAACCGCGAGCCGATCAGCGACCGCGCCGTCAGTCGGTCGCCGACGGCCATCTGACCCCGGGCATGCAGCACCGCCATGCGGGCCGATAGGGCCGTGCCGGTCGGGGAGCGGTCCACCTTGCCGGGCTGGATGGCGACCGCCGCGCCGACTTCGGGTCCGTCCGGCCCGTCTGTCATCGGTCCGGCGAACAGGCAAAAGGAAAAGTGCCGCCAGTCGGGGTTTTCGGGGTGGTGGAATTCAAGCTGCGCGTTTGCGGCATCGGTGATCCGCACACCCAGCCGGGCAATGTCATGCGCCTCATCCTCATGCAGCGCCATGCCCAGCGCCGCCGCGTCAACGATGACAAAACTGTCGCCGCCATAGGCGGTGTCCACGGTCAGCGTGCCAAGCCCCTCGACCTCCAGTTTCGCGTCCAGCGCGCCGGCAAAGGACGGCAGGTTGCGCACGAAGATGCGCTCTGCCTTGCCGTTTCGGCACTCTGCCCGGACGCGCACCACACCGCCGGGGGCCTCCAACACAAGATGGGTTTCCGGCTCCGTCATCGGGACAATTCCGGCGTCCAGCAGCACGGTCGACACGCAGATCGAGTTCGAGCCGGACATCGGCGGCGTGTCCTCCGGCTCCATGATGATGAAGGCCGCCTGCGCTTCGGGGTGGCGGGGCGGGACAAGAAGGTTCACATGACGGAACACACCGCCGCGCGGCTCATTCAGGACAAAATTGCGCAACCCCTCATCGCGGGCGATCCATCGGCTCTGCTCCCATAGGGTTTCGCCGGGAGGTGGCAAAACGCCACCCACGATCACATCGCCAACTTCGCCCTCCGCATGGGCAGAAATCACGTGGATGGTCTTTGTGCTGCGCATGGCGCGATCTCCTGCGGGATTCGCAGGAACCCTGCATTATTCGTGACGCGCGCGCCATTCCTTCCAGCGCAAAAGCGCATTGGCTCCGATCTGCCGGAAAGGCTGTGGCGGGAGGGGTTTGGGACGGGCCTCTGCCGTGAAGTGCGCGGTGATCGCGCTGCCATGGCCACAGGCCAGTTCCGCCGCCGCGATGCCGGTCAGGGTGCCGCGTGCAGTGCCCAGACCATTCTGAACACAGCCCGTGTAAACGCCGTGCTCGATCTCTCGTGTAACGGAAACGCCGTTCAGGCTGAGGCACAGGTGCCCGGCCCATGCGTGTTCCATCCGCATCCCCGCCAGTTTCGGAAAGCGGCTGTCGAATTTGCGCTGCATGATGCGGGCGGCGCGCGTCAGGTCGGCCCTTGTGGGCGTCATGTTCGGACGCAGGGTGGCGCAGGTGCGCACGATCAGCCGGTTGCCCCCCTGCCCGCTGTCGATCCGGCGCACGGTGGTGCCCATCGGATCGGACGGCGTGATGCCCCAACGCGGGTGGCCTCCCAGACGTCTCAGCGCCTCGGCGTCCAGTTCCGGGGTCATCACGGCATAGAGAAAGAGCTGCATCAGCCGCCCGCGTTCAACGCCAAAGCTTTCAAGGTGGCCGTTGACCGTCAGGATCACGCGCGGGGCGGTGACTGTTCTGTTCGGTGTCTGGACCTGCCAATCCGTTCCGACAGGTTGAAACCCGGTGACGGGTGTCTCTTCGCAGATTTCGACCCCAGCGGCGCGCAGCCCCGCCGCCAACCCGCGAACATACCCGGCAGGTTGCAGCATGACAGTGCCCGGCGTGTAGAGGCCCGACCGGTAGTGGTCCGATCCCGTCATGTCGCGCATCGCCTTCGCATCCAACACTTCGCTGGGTTCACCAAGGGTGCTCAGGTGTCTGGCATAGCTGACGTTATGTGCCTGTGCGGCCTCACTGACTGCGCCGTTCACCTTGCCCGCGCGATCAAAGAAATTGGCGTTAATGCCGTACTCTTCGACTGCGCCAGCGGCAAAACCAATGGCCTGCCGGTTGAGCGCGATCATCGCCCGGTCATCGCCTGCGCCTGCATAATCCTCGGACTGCAGGTCATGCGGCAGGTCGATCATGAAGCCGGAGTTGCGGCCCGCAGCGCCCTCTGCCACGCGCCCCGCCTCCAGCACCACAACCTTTGCGCCGGGCTGCAATTGCGTCAGGCGGCGGGCCGCCGACAACCCGGCAAATCCGGCCCCGACGACAACGAAATCCGCCGTCGTGTCCGCCGTCAGAGGTATGGCCGCAGGCGGCGGCCCAAGGATCGCGCCCCAGGCGGCGGGGCCCAGATGCACCGGCAGACGGCGCGCGGCGAAGCCCGTCAATCGACAGCCTCCTCCGCATCGTCGGAGAGGTCGATCCAGATCGTTTTCAACTGTGTGTACTGGTCATGGGCGTGGATCGAATTGTCCCGCCCGCCAAAGCCGGACTGCTTGTATCCACCGAAGGGGGTCGAGATATCGCCCTCTCCAAAGCTGTTCACCGTCACCGTCCCCGCCCGCAGCATCCGCGCCCCGCGAATAGCCCGCTTGGCATTGGCAGTGAAAAGAGAGGCGCAGAGGCCATAATCTGTATCATTGGCGACGGCGATGGCCTCATCGAAACTGGACACTTCGATCACCGACAGAACTGGGCCAAAGATCTCTTCCCGGGCCAGCGCCACGTCATTTCCCGGCACCTCGATCACCGTGGGTTCGAAAAAACCGCCCTCCGCTTTGCCGCCAAAGACCACGGTTTCCGCCTGTTCCAGATATCCGCAGACCTTGTCGTAGTGCGCCTTGGAGACCAGCGCCCCCATCCGCGTTTCCGGGTCCAGCGGATCGCCCACGGGCCATTCGCGGGCATGGGCGGTGATGCGGTCCAGCAGGTCCGCCTTGATTGCCTTGTGCACGATCAGACGCGACGTGGCGGAGCAGTTTTCGCCCATGTTCCAGAAGGCACCATTGACCACATGCGCGGCAACCCGGTCGAGATTTTCGGCGTCATCCAACACGACGGCGGGGTTCTTGCCGCCCATCTCCAGCACCACTTCCTTGGCGTTGCTTTCCGCCGCGTAGGACAGGAACCGCTTGCCGGTAACAGTGGAACCGGTGAAGGACACCATGTCGATGTCCATGTGCCGCCCGATGGGTTCGCCCACCTCTGCCCCGCCGCCGGTGACAACGTTCAGCACACCGCGCGGCAGCCCGGCCTCCATGGCCAGTTCGGCCACGCGCAGGGCGGTCAGAGAGGTTTCCTCGGCCGGTTTAACGACCACGGAACAGCCCGACGCCAGCGCCGGAGCGATCTTCCACGCCAGCATCAGCAGGGGGAAATTCCACGGCAGCACCAGCCCCACCACACCGATGGGTTCACGCACCACCATGGCGATGTGATCGTCGGAGGCAGGTGAGACCTGATCGTAGATCTTGTCGATCAGTTCCGCGTGCCATTTCAGGCAATGGATCGTCTCGGGCACGTCCACGGTTTCGCAATCGCAGATCGTCTTGCCGCTGTCGAGGCTTTCCATCACCGCCAGTTCGCGGGCATTGCGCGTCATCAGCTTGGCCAGCCGGATCAGCACCTCCTTGCGCGCGCCCGGATGCAGGCGCGACCAGCGGCCATCCTCGAAGGCCTCGCGCGCCTTGGTCACGGCGAAATCCACGTCCTCGGCCTCACAGGCTGCAACCTGCGCCAGATCCTCGCCGGTGGCGGGGTTCACGCTGGCGAACGTGTTGCCAGAGATCGCCGGACGGAACGCGCCGTCGATGAAGGCCCCGCTGGGCAGGTCCAGACCGGCGGCCAGCGCCTTGTATTCGTCTTTGGTCAGCAAGCTCATTTTGTGCCCTCCGCCTGAATTCCGGCGATTGTCGTCTTCAGCACGCGGACCACCTGTTCCAGCGCGCGCTTGTCATCCTTGTTCAGCGCTTTCAGCGGCGGGCGCACGACCGAACAATCGATCCCGGTCATCGTCACGCCGTGTTTGATGGTCTGGATGAATTTGCCGCCCTGCTCCAACACATGCATCAGGGGCATCATCGCGGACATGATCCGCCGCCCCTTGGCAAAATCACCCTCGACCACGCAGGCTTGATAGAGTGCCACGTGTTCGGCGGGCAGAAAGTTCGATCCGCCGCACACCCAGAAGGGCGCACCCCAGGCGAAGAACTCCAGCGCCTGATCGTCCATGCCACAGCCCAGTTGGATGTGCGGATAGTCGCGCGCCAGAAGGTGCACCCGGTTGATGTCGCCAGAGCTTTCCTTGATGCCGCAGAAATTCCGCGATCGGCCCACACGGTCCAGAAACTCTGTGCCCATCATCGTGCCGGTGCGGCCGGGGTAGTTGTAGAGCATGATCGGCAAGTCGGCCGCCTTGTCGATGGCCAAAGCGTTCAGCGCGTTTTCGCGGTCCGTCGGCACGGCATAGGGCGGGCTGGCCAGCAGGATGGCATCGGCACCCATGGCACGCGCCGCTGATGCCAGCGCCACGCTGTCAGAGGTCAGCATCGCGCCGGTCCCAATCACCACCGGCACGCGTCCGGCGACCTTGTCCACCGTAAAGCGCGCGATCTCGATCCGCTCCTCGACCGTCTGGGCATAGTTCTCACCGGTTGATCCGCCGGAAATCAGTCCGTGAACACCCTGCCCGATCAGCCAGTCGATCACTTGTTCCAGCGCGTCCCAGCGGACGGAGTTGTCCCCGGCAAAGGGGGTAACGACGGGCGTATATATCCCGTCAAATCGAAAACGTGGGGTCATGCGGATACTCATGCGGTTGTGGAGCGGGGCAGTTCGCCAAGCGGCAGGTCAAGCCCGTCGGGCATGACAAAAAGTTCGATCTGACCGCGCGACAGGGTCCAGTGCTCATCGGCCAGTTCGGCGGCGCGAGTTTCATTGCGGTCCTGGATGGCCGCTATGATCTCGTCATGCTGGCGGCAGGCCTTGTCGAGATTGTCGACCATGCTGGGTGATTGCGGGCGGTAAAAGGTGGTGCCGATGCGCGCGTGATCGATGAGCAGGCGGTGAAATGAGGGCAACAGGTAGATGTTGCCCGCCATCTCACCGGTGATTTCATGGAATCGGTTGTTGGCCAGCGCCCGGTCCATCGCGGTCCCCTGCCGCAAGGCCGTCCGGAACTCCTCCTGCGCTGCCTTGAGGTCCGCAATCTGTTCAGGCGTCGCACTGCGCGCGGCAAGGCGCAGGACCGCGCCGTAGATCATCGGCGCGGCGACAAAGAAATCGCGCAGGGTGGCAAAGGACATGTCCGTCACGCGGGCCGAGCGGTTTTCGCGCAGTTGCACGTATCCTTCCCCGGCCAATTGGCGAAGCACCTCGCGCAGCGGCGTGCGGGACAGGCTGAACGCCTCGGACAGGCGCGCCTCGTCAATGTCGCTGCCCGGGGCCATGCGGGTCGACAGGATTTCCATGCGCAAATGGTCGTAGAGAATCGTTTTGGCCTTGCGGCTGTCCGTTGCCATGGCGCTGTCCCTTGTGTCGTCCCGGCATTTCTGCCCCTGTCCGCTACAGTATTGCGTGAAGAAAATAAAGTCTGCATAAAGTTGGGCGACAGATACAATACAGATGCGACACCACCTGCGCCGCCTCCGCCTGTCAGTGCCGAAAATCCGCCGAAAGACCCGTCATGAAACCGCAACATTTCACCTTTCTGCTGATCGAGGATCACACTCACCTGACCCTGTCCTGCGCGACAGAGCCTTTGCGGATCGCCAACATGATCAGCGGTCAGGAGCTGTATTCATGGTCCTTCGCGTCCGAGGACGGGGTTTCTGCGACCGCGTCAAACGGGGCGGTAACCCTTGTGCAAAACGACTTTGCCATGCTTCCCAAGAGTGACCGGATCTTTGTCATTCCGGGCCTTGGCATGACCGATCACATCACGCCCCCGCTGCTGGCCGCGCTGCGGCGGGCGCGCACCACCGGCGCAAAGGTCGGCGCGCTGTGTTCCGGGGCGTGGATCCTGGCCGAGGCCGGATTTCTGGACGGGATGAAGGCCGCGATCCATTGGGAATACCACGACGCCTTTTCCGAGAGGTTCCCTGAGGTATCGCTGGTCCGCAGCGTCTTTGTCGCCGATGAAAAACATGTCACCGCCTCGGGCGGCACCGCCACCGCGGACCTGATGCTGCACCTGATCGAACAGGATCACGGCTATGACCTGTCGGTCGCGGTGTCCGACATGATGGTCTATGCCGGGGTCCGGGAGGCCGATGCAGAGCAGCGCGTTTCCTTTCAGTCCCGGTTCGGCATGCGCAATCCGCATGTCGCCAAGGCCGTCAGCATGATGCGGGAACAGCTGGAAGATCCGATCCCGCCAATGATGATCGCGCAGGATCTGGGCATTTCGGTGCGGCAGCTGGAACGGCTCTTTGGCCGGTATTTCAACACCTCGCCCAGCCGCTACTACATGGAATTGCGTCTGGATCGGGCGCGCAACCTGCTGATCCAGACAGAGATGTCGATCTCGGAGATCGCGGTGGCCTGCGGGTTTCACAGCGTCGGCCACTTTGCCCGCCTGTACCGCAAATCCTTTGGCATGGCGCCGGGAGAGCAGCGCGGGCGGATTTCATCCTGAGGCCGCGCCCGACACTTGTCCATTGTTGCAGCCGTCAGGTCCGCTATACACGCCTCCACGCTGATCGAGGCCAGTTACGTTCAGGGTGTCGATGTTGCCCGTTTACCGGTTTTCAGACCTCAGACCGGGCCGTTATCAGGCTCGGCTTTCAAGGCCGCCGATGCGCATGCGATACTCCCGCCCGGTTCGGTCGGCATTCCGGGACCGCCACGCGTGACCGCAGTTCGGGCCCAACGCGATGGTGACACGCGGCCGGAAGGTAAAAGGGAAACCCGCATGGATCATTCGGAGCAACTTACCGACATCGATGCCTGGCTTTCCACTTGCCTGCGCTCTGCCCTGTTTGGCGGTGAAGGTCGGCCGCCCGTCCCGTCCGGCGACCTGATCAACCGGATGAGGTATCACGGGATCGTCGGCACGCTGGCCGAGGACCGCCCACTGATGGACAGCCTGCCCGCCGGGCTGTCCAAGGAAATTCAGGACGTGGCGCGCGGTCTGGCGTTTCAGGAATTGGCGCATCAACGCATTCTGACCCGGCTGGCACCGGAATTTGCTGCGGCGGGGATCGAACCGCTGATCCTCAAGGGCACGGCGATGGCCTATTCGGTCTATGACAATCCCGCCCTCCGACCGCGGGGCGATACGGATATCGTGGTTTCGCCGGGGGATTTCGAACGCGCGCAGGAGGTTCTGAAAGCGGGTGGTTTCTCGCTGGCCTTCGTGCCCGGCGGGCGGATCGTGACCTCGCAGTGTTCGTATCATCTGCGGGACGGGCACGGGCTGTACCATGTGATCGACCTGCACCGGCAGACGAACAATCACGCGGCGCTGGCCCGCCTGTTCCCCTATGCCGAGTTGCGGGCAGAAGCCCAACCGCTGCAGCGTCTGCATGCCGCTTATCTGCGCCCCGGCCATGTCGATGCGATGCTGTTCGCCTGCTACCACCGGTTCATGCATATCGGCGCGCCCATCACCGTGGCGGGCACCCAGCATCACAGCGAAAACCGTCTGATCTGGCTGCTGGATCTGGTCCGGATCGCAAAAATCTTTTCCGAGGCGGATTGGCGGACATTCGTGGCGCGCGCCCGCGACAAGGGACTTTTGCGGATCTGCCATGGCTCGCTAACAGCGGCGCGCGACTGTGTCGGGCTGCAACTGCCGGACGACGTATTGCCCGCGCTCGACTCCGCCCCGCAAACTGAAGACCCGGTGCGGTTCCTGCGGGCGGGGCGGGCGGGCAAGCTGCTGGCCAATCTGGCCGCGACGCCCGGTCTGGGGCAGAAAATCGGGTTCTTGCGGGAAACCGCCTTTCCCCCGGCCGCCTATATGCGAGCCACCTTCGGCACACCCGGACAGAACCAATCTCTGGCGCAGTTGTATCTGCGACGGGCGGCGCGCGGTCTTGGCGCCCTGATGCGAAAAGGGGGAACCGATCTGTGAGACTGAGCCGCATCCTGCAGTTCGGCGTCCCCTACCGGACCGGCCTTGCAGCCGCGCTGGCGTTCCAGTTGATCGAAACCGGCACCGCGCTGATGATCCCCTGGGTAGGAGGCCAGCTTGTCGGCGGGCTGCTCGACAGTGCGGCGCTAGGGATCGCCCCGGTCGCGCTGGGACTGATCGGGCTGTTTGCCTTGCGAACGGCCCTGAGGATCGCAAGCGGGCTCGTCATCCTGACCATCTTCGAGCGGATACTGGCCGACCTGCGCACCCGTCTCTACACCCACTTTCAAAGCCTGCCGGTCCGTTATTTCCACGACCGGCGCCCCGGCGACCAGATTACGGTGCTGACCCGCGACGTGGACAGCATCGCAAATTTCCTGACCGGCGATCTGGTTTCGGTCCTGCCCACGGTCCTGACGCTGATCGGCGCGATGGTCCTGATGCTGCGTCTGGATCCGGCGCTGGCCTGGCCGGTTGCGATTGCCGTGCCTGTCTTTGTCCTGATCACCAAACTCGCCTACCGGCCGATCCGCAAAATGGCACGGGATCAGCGCGACACCTATGGCGCGGCCATCTCTCTGGCCGAGGAAAACCTGGCCATTCTGCCCGCGATCAAGACCTTTGCGCAGGAAGCGCGCGAAACCGCCCGCTATACCCGCCTGATACATCGCCACCGGGATCTGGGGATCCGCGTAGGCCGGATGCAGATCGTGACCGGCCCGGCCTTGCGGTTCATCGCGGCGGCTGCGGTGATCATCCTGATGTGGATCTCTGGCGAGCGGGTGCGATCCGGCGAATTGCCGGTCGGCGAACTGGTCAGCCTGCTGCTTTATGCCGGTCTGCTGACAGAGCCCATCTCGGGGCTGGCCGGACTCTGGGGCCGGACTGAGGCGGTGCGCGGCTCACTTGAACGGTTTGACGCCGTCCTCGATGAACCGGCTGAGGATCTGACCACGGGTCTGCACCCAGATAGCACCGCAGGCGAGATCCGGTTCGAGAACCTGTCGTTTTCCCACCCCGGTCGGCAAGGCACGCTGGACGGGGTCAACCTGACCGTTCCGGCGGGGCGGGTGCTGGCCCTGACAGGCGCAAACGGCGCGGGGAAAAGCACGCTGGTCGACATGATCCTGCGGTTCAACGAGCCTGATGCCGGGCGGGTGCTGCTGGACGGGAGGGACATTCGGGAGCTGAACCTTGCCGCGTTGCGGGGATTGATCGGCGTGGTGCCGCAGCAGACGCTGCTGTTTGACGGAACGGTTCGGGAAAACATCGTCTTCGGGCGGCCAGATGTGACCGATGAGGCGTTGGCGCAGGCGGTTGAGCTGGCCCGCGCGGCTGAGTTCATCGACGGATTGCCCGATGGGCTGGACACCACCATCGGGTCGCGCGGGGTGCGCCTGTCCGGCGGACAGCGGCAACGGATCGCGTTAGCCCGCGCCTTGGTCAAGGATCCACCGATCCTGATTCTGGATGAGCCCACGGCCATGTTCGACCCGGAGGGCGAAGCGGCCTTTGTCCATTCGGCGCGCGAGGCGCTAGCCGGGCGAACGGTCATCCTGATCACCCATCGCCCGGCGAGTCTTGCGCTTGCCGATGTCACGGTGCGCCTTGCGGCAGGGCGCATCGTCCCAACCGATGACCCCGCGATCGGAGCAGACAAGCCATGAGCGGCATCTGCGGGTTTCGGGACCTGACCGGCGCTGCGCTGCCGCCTGATCCCTTGGCCCCCGCCATGGCACGCCTGCGCCTGCGCGGACCGGACGGGGCGCAGGTCTGGCAGAAAGGCGCGGTTGAGCTGGGCCACACCAGCCTTGTCACCACGCCGGAGGCGGCGCTGGAAGCCCTGCCGTTGCGGCATGAGGAAACCGGTTGCGTGATCACCGCCGATGCGCGCCTGGACAACCGAGAGGCCTTGTTGACAGCCCTTGGGCCGGACGGCCCGGGGGGCAACACCGGCGACGGCGCGCTGATCCTGCGCGCCTACCTGCGTTGGGGTGAGGGCTGCGTTAACCACCTTCTGGGCGATTTCGCCTTCGCGATCTGGGATCCCCGGCGGCAGGCGCTCTTTTGCGCGCGGGACCACATGGGCATGCGGCAGTTGATCTATAATCACCGGCCCGGCGCGCATTTTGCCTTTGCCACCGAACCGCGCGCACTGGTTGCCATGGACAGGGTGCCGATGCGGCTGAACGAGGCGCGGGTGGTGGATTTCCTTGACGGCGCGCTGGAGGCCATCGACGACGAGGTCACCTTTTTCCAGGACGTACTGAGGCTGCCCGCCGCGCATTGCCTGACGGTTGACAAAAACGGCCTGCGACTGCGGCGCTATTGGCGGCTGGACCCCTGCGACCGGCTCGACCTGCCGTCGAACGAAGCCTACGAAGAGGCTTTTGCAGAAGTGTATTCGCAAGCTGTGCGATGCCGGTTGCGCAGCCCCGACACGCCCGGCCTGCTGATGAGCGGCGGGATCGATTCCACCTCTGTCGCGGTGACGGCGGCGGAGCTTCTGGCCGGCTCTGGCAGGGGGCCGCTGCGCACCTTTTCCGGCTGCGGCACAGACCGGGAGCGGGTCGAGACGCGCCTGATCGAGGAAGCCATGGCAATGCCCGGGTTGGCACCCACAGCGATCCGGCATGACGCCCCGCCGCCCTGGCTGTTGCCCGCCCTGCGTGCCCGGCTGGACGATCTGGAAGAGCCGTTCGATGGCTACATGATGATGATCGCCGGGGCATATATGGCCGCCGCCCGGTCTGGCGTGCGCGTCATGCTGGACGGGGTTGGCGGCGACACTGCGTTTTCGTCGGGCAACCTGCTGACCCATGCCCTGCACCGGCGGCGCTATGGCGATGTGGTGCAATTCGCGCGGACACGCGTTCAGGAAACCGGGCGGTCCAGCGCGTTCTGGCAAACCTTGGCGCAGGCCGCTTGGGTCGGGTTGGCGCCGCAGGTCCTTCGCCAATGGCGCAAGGACCGGCAGAACCGGCAGTCAATTCAACATCGGGTCAAGAATAGCCTCGTTTCCCCGGAGATGATCCAGCGCCACGATCTGGCCGCGCGCCACCTGCGCTATCAGCAGCATCATCGTCGGGAGGGACACGGGCAGGCGCACCACCGGGCCGCCGCGATGACCTCTCCCAACCTCGTGGTGGCCCGCGAACGTTATGACCGGATTGCAGGTCGGCTGGGGATCGAACCGCGAGACCCGTTTTGCGATATCCGCCTCCTCACCTTTTGCCTGTCCCTGCCAGAGGACCAACTTCGGCGCGGTGGCTACAAGAAGCACACCCTGCGACGCGCAATGGCGGGGCGGGTTCCCGACTCGATCCGATGGCCCCATGTCCGCGACCATCACGGGTATGATTTTACCAAGGCGCTCTTTGCAGCCGCCCCGGAGCTGCAACATGGCACATTCCACTGCTCGCAAAGCACGCGGCGGATCGTCCGGTCGGACGTGGAGCAGCTGATTTTCGCTGGACAGGCTGAGTATGACCTTGATTTTTGGGGCGCAGTTGTGATGTTCGATGCTTGGAATTGCTCTATCGGGAACAAGTGACACGGCGAAAACTGTGTTATGGTTGAACCGAGAACTCATGAATAAACGCAAGGTGGAAAATGGTTGTGAGTTATGACGCGGGCCGTGAAGGCAAAGAGAGTGGTCGACAGGCTTATGCCTCGCCGAAACTTGAAGTTTTCGGCGAAGTGTCTGCCCTGACAGCAAGCGGCTCTCTCAACATCGAGGAAAACTCGGGTGGCGGTGGCGGCAACCTGAAAAAAGACGGAACCCCGCGGCCCTGATCCGCTTTGCCACGATGTTTTGCCGTGGCCCGCTCGGCGTCTGATACATGACGCAGCCGTCCGAAAGAGTCCGGCGCGTACTGTTGCGTGCCGGTTGGGATACGCATGTGGTTGACGCGCCCCGATATGGGGCTTGCGATCTTACCCACCTCTGGACCGACAGCTACGCCTCTTTGACGGTCTCCGGCGTCCGCGATGATCCCGACACGCTATCACTGAATTTCCTTGGTCTTGCCGGTGCCGAAGTGGCGCGGAAGGCGCGCGTCGTTCGGGCCTTTCCTCTGGTTTCCGACCTCGATCCTCATACTAATGAGCATTTCACGATGGACGTGCTGTTGCCGCGGGTGCTGGCCCATGACACTGCGCTTGTCCTGCACGGCGCGCTTGTCTCTCGTGGTGATGACGCCGTCTGCCTGATCGGGGACTCCGGGCGCGGCAAATCAACACTGTCGGCGGCGATGCGCGGGGCCGGTTGGGCGTTTCATGGCGATGATGCGCTGGAGATCCGCCAAGAGGGCGCCGCCATCACCGCCCGGGCCACCTATCACAGCCTGCGCCTGTTTCCCGACTCCCTGAGAAAGATATTCCCCGAAGCGCCGTCCAATTTGCCGCGTATGGCTGACTATCTGGACAAGCGACGTCTGGACCCACAGAACGCGGCTGTACCGGCAGACACGCGCCTCCGTGCGATTTGTGTTTTGGGGCCGGATCGCGGCGACGGCGCGGTTTTGGCGGGATCGCTTGGGCCAAGGTCGCTGTGCATGACGCTGTTGGCGCAAAGTTTTGCGCTCGACCCCTCCGATCCGCTTGCGGCACAGGTCCGTCTGACAGCCGCCGGATCCGTCGCCGGGGCGATGCCCGGTCACGCCCTGACCTATCCGCGTGACTACGCCCGTTTGCCAGAGGTCATCGCCACCATCGAGGCGCTGCTGGACACAGCCCTGCCGAGCGACGGCCAAACACCGCGCGGCTAGCAGTGATTGTCGGGGCAGACGCGCTTTGGTAGCGTGATGCCTGTGCCCGGAAGGACCCGAAATGGACGACGCCACCCCCTACAAGACCCATCCAGACGTGGTTTCGACCGCAACCGGCGATGAGCTGGTCCTGCTGAGCTTCAAGACCGACACCTACTACGGGCTCAACCCGGTCGGGGCGCGCATGTGGGACCTGTTGGGTCAGGGGGCCTCCGTCGATACGCTGTGCGCCGCCTTGCTAAAGGAATACAGCGTTTCCGAAGAGGTGCTGCGCGACGATGTCCGGGCGGTGATGCGGGATCTCGACGCCCAGTCGCTGATCGTCGCGCAAGCGGGTTGACCCGTGTCGGTCCTGCGCAAGATCACCCTCCGTCGCCTAATCGATGTGGCATGGGCGATGGTCCTGCTGGGCAGGGCCCGGCTGCGGACCCGTCGGGGCGGCCTTGCAGAGGCGGCCCAAAGCGGCGATCAACAGGCCCCCTGGCCCCCGTTAACAGATGCCCAACGCCAGGCCATAGACCGCACCACCTGGGCCATTGCGGTGGCAGCGCGGTTTGTGCCGTGGCGCAGCGATTGCCTTGTGCAGGCCCTTGCGGCGCGTGCAATGCTGGCCGCCCATGGCGTCGACAGCCGATTGGTCATCGGGGTGCCCCGGCAAATGGGCGACCGGTTCGAGGCGCACGCCTGGCTGCTCAGCCACGGGGTCACGGTGACCGGCGGGCAAGTGGCGCGCTACAACGCCTTCCCCGCAAGCTGACGTCAATCGCCCACTGGATTCCTCACGACTGGTCGCTGTCTGTTGGCACATTTCAAAGCAGTCATCACTGTGTTAAGCCGCTGCCCGGAACCTGTCGGGTCGCGCCTGCGATCCTGCGGGACCCCCGTTCCGCCGGTCCTGTCGAAAGAGAGTGAGACGTGATCAAGATTTCCGTTGTCACCGCCGTCTACAATCGCGCCGCAACGCTGCCGGATGCCTTGGAAAGCGTGGCCGCGCAGGACTATCCGAACGTCGAACACGTTATTCAGGATGGCGGGTCCACGGATGGCACGCTGGACCTGCTCCAGCAGCACATGCGGCCCGAAATCGCTCTGGTCAGCGAGCCAGACGGCGGCATCTATGACGCGATCAACAGGGGCATTGCCCGCTGTACGGGCGATGCGATCGGCCTGATGCACTCCGATGACTTCTTCGCCAGCCCACAGGTGCTGAGCAATGTGGCACAGGCGCTGGAAGATCCCGCCGTGGATGGCGTATATGGCGATCTGGACTACGTGGCGGAGGCGGACACCAACCGCATCATCCGCAAGTGGCGGTCGGGGACATACGATGCCCGCGCGCTGCGCCGTGGATGGATGCCGCCGCACCCGACTCTTTACCTGCGGCGTGAGGTTTATGAGCGCTGGGGCACGTACGACACAAGCTACCGGATCGCGGCGGATTACGACGCGATGCTGCGTTATCTGGTCAAGGGCGGCGTGCGGCTGGCCTATGTCCCCGAGGTTTTCGTCAAGATGCGCGTCGGCGGGGAAAGCAACAGGTCGCTGTCGAAAATCCTGCAGAAAAGCCGCGAAGACTATCGCGCCATCCGCACAAACGGCGTTGGCGGGATGGGCTGCCTGCTTCGCAAAAACCTGTCCAAGGTTCGGCAGTTCCTCTGAGGCGGCACCCCGCCATCCGCATAGGATGGCAAGGTCCCTGCACAGATGCGCCCCGCCTGTGGACAGGCAGGGCGCATCAAGGGGTGTTTCGCTGGTCTCAGACCTCGAAACCGGCGCGTCCGATGCTGTCATAGGCGGTGAAGCCGGCCTCGCGGGCGGCGTCGGGGGTGTAGATGTTGCGCAGGTCGGCCAGTCTGGCGCTGGCCATGCCTTTGGCCAGCCGGCCAAGGTCCAGCGCCCGGAACTCGTTCCATTCGGTCAAGATCACCAGCAGGTCCGCGCCATCGGCGGCGGCATAGGGGTCCTCGGCCCAGGTCACGCCCGGCAGCAGGTGTTCGCCCTCGCGTCGGCCCTGCGGATCGACCACCGTGACCTGCGCCCCGCCGCCCACCAGCGCCGGCACGATGGTCAGCGAAGGCGCGTCGCGCATGTCGTCGGTGTTGGGCTTGAAGGTCACCCCCAGCACCGCGATCTTCCTGCCGTTGAACGACCCGTCACAAAGGTCCACCAGCTTGTCGATCATCCGGCGCTTGACCTCCTCGTTGACCTTGATGACGGTCTCGACGATGGAAATCGGCGCGGCGTGTTCCTGCCCGATCCGGGCCAGCGCCTTGGTATCCTTGGGAAAACACGACCCGCCATAGCCGGGGCCCGCGTGCAGGAACTTGTTGCCGATGCGACCGTCCATGCCCATGCCCCGGGACACGGATTTCACGTCCGCGCCAACCTTTTCGCACAGCGCCGCGATCTCATTGATGAAGGTGATCTTGGTCGCGAGAAAGGCGTTGGCGGCGTATTTGATCATCTCCGCGGATTCCAGATCCGTGGTCACGATCGGGAAATCGCGCAGGTAGAGCGGGCGGTAGATGTCGGCCATGACCTGGGCGGCGCGCTCTGTCTCCACCCCCACGACAACGCGGTCGGGCTTCATGAAATCGTCGATCGCCGCCCCTTCGCGCAGGAATTCGGGGTTCGAGGCGACGTCGAAATCGAGATCGGGGTTGGCGCGGGCCACCACCTCGCGGACCTGCGCATTGGTGCCCACCGGCACCGTGGACTTGGTGACGACGACCACGTAATCCTTTGCCGCGCGGG
>NZ_JBQQXJ010000020.1:0-71069 GCF_052266595.1 Antarctobacter jejuensis
ATTACGATTTATGAAGATAATCCCACTCAACACGCGCCGATCATCAACGCGCGGCTTGCCATGGGACTTCGGGAAGTAGGGCTCTAGACGCGCCATCTGCGCATCGCTCAGCCAGAAGAGATCAGACATATCACCGCTCTGTTTTCGTGCGGTGAATCATGCCCTTCGGCTCAAATCAATGGGTCCTGAGGCTAATTGTCTCTTCCCTTGGTTTTTTGTGCGACCCACGGTCAGTCGAATCCTGGGTTTCTGCCGCTTCCAGTTTATGTCTCTTCGACCGTGTTGGCGCCTTCCTATGTTACGTCGATGGGACCACCACATGCACCCTTGGGACATTCTGCTCAGGTTGCGTCTCTTGGCGCCCCTGATGCCCTTGCCAAGGACTACCTTATTGCCAAAGGACCTCATTCATTAACTTTGCTCCCCATCCAGCAGCTTCTCTCTTGACTGTGCGAGCATAGCTTGTGTTCTGGTCGAACTGGGCGGCCATGGTCTCACCCAGACAGAGGAGACGGTCGAGGGTTTCTGCGACTTGGTCAGGACATTGGAACTGTCGACCAACTGGGGTTTTAGGTGCCACCATCGCATAACATCGACCGCGCTGTCCTCCTGCTCTGCTGGGCAAGGCGATGTGGTCGACCCTCTGCTCCGTGATCCTGCCTTGGCGGGGTTGACCCGGTGGAGGATGCACCTTCATTCCTGATCAACCGAGATACACACCATGCAAGCGACTTCTGCTGAAGCCGTGGCACGCCCTGTTGCCGCCGCTCAAGTCACCCGCTCCGGTCAACTGGTACAGTCTTCTTTAGGCTACAATAGGAAGAGTACCATCTCGACCACGTCCACCCTGATCGACACGACCATGGCTAGCCTGAGGCAAATGCCAGACCTGTTTGGCCACATCCTGTCCTCCTCCCAACTCACAGCTTTCCTGGACGTTGCCCAGATCCTTATGGCTTTGACCTGAAGAAGTATCTCGTCCTCGGTCCACCTCGCACTTGGTGGCAGGCTTGGTCTGGTCTCCTCCTCAAGCACCGCAATGGCTGACGCTGAGCGTTCTTGATGGGGAAGGACGTGGTGGGGGTGGTACCACCCACATAGGTCCCTGCTGAAGCGCCGCCTGAGCGAAAGACTGGTTCAGGCCAACAGCTTCAGCGTCTTCTCGTTCAGTATGCGCATTCAGCTCGCTCTCCTCCAGCTTGCCGAACAACTGCTCAAACCCAAGCCCCCCCTGCCAGTGTCTCAGCCAAAGTCATCCTACTACGTATACTGAAGACGCTTTTCCCAATCACCGTCCTCGACACCTCCGCCCCCGCTGCACCTTGCGCATGCGGGTGATCGGTCGTGCGCGGTCCTCAGCAGCGACATCCCTAACATGACAACACCAACGACCAAGACCTGTCCGATGTGCGGGAAGGAGTTCCCGTACCGCTCGAACAAGCGCTTCTGCTCGGAGAAGTGCCGCAAGCGCAGCGCCCAGAAGAAAAGCCGCAGCGCAAATCCCGTGAATGCCGCTTCAAGCCCGGGCCAACGCAGACAGCAAGCCGAAGACTACGACCTGATGAAACGGCTGGGAGAACGCCTCTATACGCTGCCTCCGGGGCGCAGGCTGGGGTTCGTCGAGGAGGTCATCCAGGCCGCAAGGAGGCCACATGGCGGCGCACTCCGGCGGGTCCTTACCAACCCGAAGTTCATCTGGCCTGACAAGACAATCCTCGGCCTGTTTCATCGGAAGGCACCTGCGGCGTACATGACATTCCCCCAAGCCGCCGAGAAGTACTGCCAGATGTCGCCATGGCAAAGCGGCCTTCAGGCTGTGGTCAGAGGCGAGGCCCCGGAACCGCCCACAGGGGAATGCCCCGAGGATCAGGAAGGCACAGCCGAACCATCGACGATGGCTGCCTGAGCGGCCCATCATGAGCGCGGTCCTCCGCGTCCGCCCCCGTGGTGATCTCGGCACAAGCCGCTCAAGGGACATGTGGCGGACACTGTGGACCTCCTGAAGGCCAGGCTGAAGGAGGACCCGGAAGCTCCCATCCTGTTCTCCGACATCATGGCGAACATCGGGGAAAGCAGCAGGTCCAACTTCAACCGGATCATCCGCAGGCATCCGCAGTTCCTCGCAGCGCTCGAAGACCACTGTGTCGAGGAGGTCCGGGTCCACAACTCCCGCTACTTCGACGCCTTCCAAAAGGTGGCTGCGCAATTCGATGTGGACCCCGAGGCGACCTGCATCGCGGCCAAAAAATGGGTCAAATATCTGAGCGCCTGACACCAAGGGCGCTCGCTGAAGGTTCCCCCCATGCCCTAGCGAAGGGAGGGGGCCTTCGACTTCAACGGGGCGTACATCCGCGTCGTTGAGAAAGACGACCAGCCGTGGTTCGTGGCTGGCGATCTTCTTCGTGTCTTCGACTACTCCCGCCCCGACAACATGCTCCGCTCGCTTGATGCGAGGGACAAAATGGTTACCCCTCAAAGTTTGAGGGGGATGGGCCTGCACCCACACGCCAAGCTGATCTCAGAATCGGGGCTGTACATGATAATCATGCGGGCGCAGTGGGTGCATCCCATCGCCCGTGAGTTCCAAGACTGGGTGACCCGCGTGGTCCTCCCCGCTACCCGCAAGGACGGCAGCAACATCTTGGGTGAGGAGAAGGTTGCGACCGGGGAAGAAATCCTGAGCAGCGCCTTCCCCAATCCGCTCACTGAGGAACCGTAGTACCTGCCGTAGTACACGCGGTGCCTGTTGACCTTGCTATCGCCATCGCTGTACCCCTTGTTTTGCTGAGGCCGAGGGCTGAGGCGGTGCCTGCAGCGGGAACAAAACACAGCCCCCGGGCACCATTCCTCAGAGTAAACCCTTGTCACGCCTCAGCTTTATCTCAGGATGGAGCAAGCGTAGTACATGGCCTTTGGGTCACTCTGCAGCTCGCATCCATTTGGCAAGGACTTCAAGGGGATAACCGGTGCCGTAGCCGTGGCCTACGCCCTCGGTCTGCCATCCCCCGATCTGGTCCACGATGTCGGCAGGGCATTCCACCGCCCGTAGCCGGTCCCGCATCGAGTGGCGGAAGCTGTGCATCGTGCATCGTTCAGGGACCCTTGGCTTCATCCATTTGTTCAGCGCGGCGCTGGCGGAGTTCGCGTTCGTCTGGTCGGTCGTATTGTACCTGGGGAAAGCGAAGGTGCTGCTACCGGTATTCGAATGGACCCGCCGAGCCGCCCACAAGGCTTGCCCCACCAGAGGGACCATGCGCGTGCTGCCTGAGGTCTTGAGCCGCCTCCACGGGTGTTCTCGGATGACCACATGCGGAACCGGGTCGTCGAGCTTGAGGTCCTCCTTGAGCAGTCCCGCCGCTTCGGCAAGCCGCATCCCCGTGTCCGAGACAAGAGCGACCAGCCAGCGGGCTTCGTCGTCCAGCTTTCGGCACTCGGCTTGCACGTCGCGGATGGTCTCCAGCGGGAAGGTTGCGCGGTCCTCCACGCCTGCTTTTCGGTCAAAGTAGACGCGCCCGAATGGGTTGTTGATGTCGATCCCGGTCTCTGCGGCGGCGAAGTTGATCACTGACCGGACCGTTCCGAAAACCCGGGTGATGCTGCTGCCTGCAAGTTCCCGCTCGATCAGATTGTCGCGGAAGGCATTGGCGTCGGCCTTGGTGTACGCAGTGACGTCTTTGTCGCCGCAGACGTCGATGACGTAGCCGCAGGACCGCTCGGCTGCCCGGTGGAAGGTGACGGGATGCCCTTGCCCCTTGAGGCGGAGGTAGATGCCAACAGCCTCAGACAGCTTGACCGACTCAGTTGCGGGGATGGCCGGAACCGTTCCAGCAGGGACCTCCTGACCGCCTTGCACCAGCCGCAGCATGTGCTTCCCCGGCAGGTCTGTGTCCTTGATCCTGAGGTGGTACCAGTATTCGTCGAGCTTCTGGGCTGCCCTGATCGCCCGTGACGCCGCGACCGGAGCTGACCGGGTCCGCAGCGAATAGCTGATCTTCCGTGAGGTGTAGTGGTGTTGCAGGTCCTTCGGCACGCGTCTGCTGAAGTAGTAGACCCCGTCCTTCACAAATGAGAAGGCTGCAGTTTTGTTCTCCGCCATGTACTACGCTTGCTCCATCCTGAGATAAAGCTGAGGCGTGACAAGGGTTTACTCTGAGGAATGGTGCCCGGGGGCGGGGTGCAGTTTTCTCTAGTTTTCAATTGCTTCGCGCGAGTGGGATACTTTTTTCGCTATAGGCAAATAAACAGAAATTCAGAATTTACGTCCCACCACTATTGCCCTGCAAGCGATGGGATTCCGGTCAACCCAACCGTGAATCGGAGTCGGAGCTTGTCAGTGGCATTTGGTCAATCGCGAAGATCGTTTGACCGCCAAAATCCAAATACGCCAAGACGAGAAAGGGGCCAGTCGCGGCTATGCAACTGACCCCCTGGACCCTGAGACGTGGCGTTAGCCACTTCGCTGGTCCCGCCACCACAACGGAACCCGTGGAACCCACATGAAAGGAAACCACATGGACAAAAATACTGCAAATGCGACGCAGTTGCAAGACGAGATCATGCGCGAAACGGCTGATCTGCGCGAGATTCATGCAGCATTGATGCGCGTGAAGCCGAAAAGCAAAGCCGCAATCGAAAAGGGGTGGAGCAAAGCCCCTGTGTTGACCGGCGACGCCTTCGCAGCGAAGCGGCAACCGGGTGAAAATGTCGGCATTCGCCTTGGTGAACCGTCCAAGGCTCTCTTTGGCTACTTCTGCGCTATTGATTTCGACGTGAAGACCCCGGAAGCCGAACCGCAGGCGCGGGCGGCATTGCTGCGGCATTGCCCGAACGCCATGGACCTTCCCAGCGTCATTTCCGGCAGCGGTGGCGCGTCGCGGCACTTCTACATTTTCTCGCCCGAACCCCTCGCATCCTGGACCATCGCCAAAGGGGACGGATGGGAAGTCGCCGTGAAGGGCACTGGCACCTATGTCGTGGCACCGGGCAGCATTCATCCAGACACGGGGCAACCCTATTGCTGGGAACGCCCCTTAGACCTGCTGACTTGGGAATTGACCGGTGCGCCTGTGGTGGACGTGTCGCTGTTGCAGCGGCCGGAACGCATGGCACCGGCTGCGCCCGCTGACCCATTGTCCCTCGACCGGCTGGAAGCGGCGCTGCGCGGCATCGACCCTAAGGAACTTCACCGCGACGAATGGCGCAACGTGGGAATGGCAGTGTGCTATGAGACCGGCGGCAGCGAAGCCGGGTTCCGGGCCTTCGATGCGTGGTCCCAGCGCGACCCCGAACGCTACAAGGGTGAACGCGATACCCGTTCCCAGTGGCGTTCTTTCGGCAAGAGCAACCGGGGGCAACGGATCAAGGGCGCGACAATCCTTTTCATGGAACGGGAAGCCTACGCCCGCGCGATTGTTGCCAGCCTGGACGAAGAACTGGAAGACCTGCCCGAACCCTTCGAAGACCTCTTGGGCGAAGATGAACCGACCCTGAATGACCGTTACGCAATGGTGCGTGTCGGCAAGGACGTGCAGATTGTGGACCGGAAAGCCGATGGGCTGTCGCTCATTTCCGTTCGCGCTTTCCGAGACCTTCACGCCTTCCAAGGGCGCGGCGATAAATGGATCAAGTCGGAAAAGCGCACCACCTTCGAAGGGGGACTGACCTTCGATCCGTCCGGCCGCGTTCACAAGGACAAGCTGAACCTCTGGAAAGGCTTCGCGATTGAGCCGAATGAGACCGGCAACTGCGACCTGATCGTGAACCATATCCGCGACGTTTGGGCGTCCGGTGACACGGCGCACTTCGATTACATCGTGTCTTGGCTTGCAGACATCGTGCAGAACCCCGCGAACAAACCCCGCGTGGCGCTGGTGTTGAAGGGCGGCAAGGGCGCAGGAAAGGATTCGCTTGTGGACCTGATGCGCCGGATTGTCGGATCTCGCCATTACGCCTTGGCGAATTCGCCGGACGTGCTGACCTCGAATTTCAATGGCCTCTATGACACGGCGCTGTTGATCCATGCCGAGGAAGCGAGCTGGGGCGGCGACAAACAAGCGAAGGGCAAACTGCAATCGCTCATCACGAATAGCGAGATCCGCATTGAACGTAAGGGCGTGGACGCGGTGCAAATCCCGTCCTTTCACCGGGTCATTTTCAGCACGAACGAAGAGTGGGCCGTGCCTGCGACTGCGGATGAACGGCGCTATGCCGTATTCAACGTGTCGGATCACAGAATCGGAGACCACGACTATTTCGATGCGCTGCACCGGCAGATTAAGGGTGATGGGGCGGCAGCCTTCATGGCCTTCCTCATGGCCTGGGAAACGCCGGACGGTATCAGGATTGGCAAGCCACCTCAGACGCGCGGACTCCTTGATCAGAAACTTGCCGGACTTCGCAATGTGGAAGCGTGGTGGTTCGAGAAACTGTGTGCCGGTTTCACGGGCAGCGAAGAATTCGGGGATGAAAGCGAATGGCGCAGTGGGCCGCTGGAAATCATCAAGACCGACCTTCACAGCGACTATTGCTACTGGATGCACCGGCAAAGGCACCACGGGGACACTAAAGGGCGGGAAGCATTTGCCAAGTCGCTGAATGCAATGTGTCCCATGATGGAAACAAGGCGGCGGCGCGGGGGCAGTGCCGAAGGATCGGGCCGTCAACGCGCGTATTGGATGCCGCAACTGGATGAATGCCGCAGGGCCTTCGCCGGATACATGAAATCGGATGAGGCGCATTTCAGTTGGAGTGAAGAAAATGGCTGAGTTGCGTGGTCCACGTTCAGCTTGCCGTGGTCCGGGTTGTGGTCCACGTTCGGAAGGCCGTAACCCATTGAAAAGACAAGGGTGGTCCACGTGGGCCGGGTGGGCCGGGTGGAAAACTCACAGTATGGGTCTTGGGACGCATAGAAGGGTTGCCGACCGCTGCATCCCAAGTGCTGTGAAAAGCCTTAGAGAGATTCAACGTGGACCACCTGGACCACTTGGATCACCGTTGAAATCATTGGGTTTTTCGGGCTCTCCAACGTGGACCGAACGTGGACCACACCTGGACCACTCTCGCACCGTCGCTCAATCGTATCATGCAGCCTGTCGCATCATGGCTTCTACGGGTCCTTCCCAAGGGGGACCGGCCGCGGGGGGCGCTGACCGCGAAGGAACGCGCTTTGCAGAATTTTTTGAAATGGGACAACCATCATGACAGCGGATCTTGACGACTTCGAAGACCTGCTTGGCGACGAAGAAACCGATGCAATCCCGGCACTTGCGACCGAATCCGAGATGGCGCAGCTGCTGGGTATCACGGCGAACCGCGTTCGCACCCTCGCACGCGACGGGATGCTGCATCGCCCTGTCAGGGGCCGCTATGACGTGCGGGCGTCGCTCAAGACTTATATTGGCGATCTGCGCGATAAGGCGTCCCGGCTTGGCTATGCGGGTGGGAAGCACCTAGGCAAGTCCGACCTTGAAGCGGAAAAGCTGCGCCTTGCCCGGCAACAGGCCGACAAGATCGAAATTCAGAACGCCGCAGCACGTGGCGAGCTGGTCAAGGCATCGGACGTGGAACGCGCCTGGGCTGCGATGCTGCGCGACGTGCGGGCGGCGATGCTGGCGGTTCCCAGCCGCTGCGGCGCGACCCTTCCGCACCTGACCGCCCATGACGTTGCCGAGATCGACCGGGAATTCCGGGCAGCACTGGAAGGACTCGCAGATGGGAATTGAACTGATCCGGCGAAATGCGCTGCAAGCCCTGCGACCACCCGCAAACATCCCGCTTGCCGAGTGGATCGAAACGAACATCCACTTGCCGCAGACCGCATCCGCGACGCCGGGACGAATGCGCCTTTGGGCCTATCAGCGCGGTATCTGCGAAGCGATTGACGACCCCGAGACAGAGCGCGTCACAGTGTTGAAATCGGCGCGGGTGGGATACACTCAGCTTCTGTCGGGCATCATTGCGTCCTACTGCGCGAACCAACCGTGCCCCATCCTCGCCGTGCAGCCGACCGCGGACGACGCGCGGGACTATGCCGTGGACCTCGAAGCCCTGTTTGAGGCGTCGCCGGTTCTGCGGGGCATCCTGTCGGATGAGGCGGACGAAACCGGGCGCAGCACCATGTTGAACCGCAAGTTTCCCGGCGGGTCGCTCAAGTTTCTGGCGGCGAAGTCGCCGCGCAACCTGCGACGGCATACGGCGAAGATCCTGTTGCTCGATGAAATCGACGGTTACGAAGTCAGTCAGGAAGGCGACCCCATCGCGCTTGCCGAGATGCGCACGCTCACCTTCCGAGACCGCAAAATCATCGCGGGCAGCACGCCGGTCTTCGACTTCGGCCCTGCAACCCGCCTCTATGAGAAATCCGACAAGCGCGTCTTCGAAGTGCCTTGCCCCTGCTGCGGCGAATTCTCGGAAGTGACATGGGCCGATATTCGGTGGACCGAAGGCGACCCAGACTCGGCGCATTGGGTTTGCCCGTCGAATGGTTGCGTTGTCGAAGAACGTCAGAAACCGGCAATGGTGGCAGCCGGCCGCTGGCGGGCGACCGCGCCGCATGTGAAAGGCCATGCGGGGTTCAAGATCAACGCGCTGGTCTCGCCTCACCACAACGCCCGGTGGGGCAAGCTGGTGGCGGAATTCCTGGAAGCGAAGAAATCACCCGAGACCTTGCAGACCTTCACAAACCTTGTGCTGGGCGAACCGTGGAAGGCCGAAGGCGAGGACCTGGACGAACACGAACTGTTCCAGCGGCGCGAACCCTTCACCCTGCCGACCATGCCAGAAGACGTGCTGTTCCTGACCTGCGGAGTGGACTGCCAGGACGACCGCCTGGAACTGGTCCTGATGGGCCACGGGCGCAGTGATTTGTTCATCCTCGATCACCGGGTCTTGTGGGGGGCAATCGACGGGGAAGCTGTTTGGCAGGATCTCGACTCCTTGCTGCGCGAACGCTGGACGCATGCCAAGGGCGGGACCATCGGCATTGACGCCTGCGCGATCGACTCCGGCGACGGGGGGCATACTGATCTGGTCCACGCCTTCACCCGCCCAAGGTTCGGGCGCCGCGTGGTCAGCATTAAGGGCGTGCCGGGGTTCTCGCGCCCGTTCTTGCAACGATCCGGGTCCAAGGGGGCACCGCTATGGCTTGTGGGTAGCGACGCGGTGAAATCGCAACTGTTCAACCGCCTGTCGCGTGGGGAAGGCGTCCGGTTTGCTGAGACGCTAGAACCCGTGTTCTTCGAACAACTGACCTCAGAACGCCGCGTGGTGCGTTACACGCACGGCAAGCCGGTGGCGCGGTTCGACCGGATCAAGGGGAAGCGGGCGGAAACGCTGGACGCGACTGTTTACGCGTGGGCGGCTCGGCAGCTGGTGGGGCAAGCCCTTGACCGGCGCGAAGTTGAACTGTCGAGCAAAAAAGCAAGAGAGGTAGACGCATTGATCGTGAGATCGAGATGGCTAGCATGAGCGACAGAGGCAGGTCCATGTCTGTTTTTGCAAAGCATTAGCTCTAGCGACCTAGAAGCCCAACTTCTTGACGATTCAGTGCAACTGTGCCCTTTATCTGGTAGGTGGATGGGCAGTTGGGTTGATGTCATGGAAAGCAACCGGTAACCAAGCCGTTCTACAAACGTTCCCGCGAACGAAGCAGTAAACAAGGTGGAGAGGGATGCATAACTTCATTTCAATGTTCTCCGGGGCCGGTGGCTTGGACCTAGGATTTGAGCAGGCAGGTTGGTCTCGCCGCTTTGCGTCAGACTTGGACTCGGACGCTGTTGCTACACTGCGCGCCAACACTAAAGCTCAAGAGCGCTCGTCTGTTGGTCAGGCTGACATTCGCGATCTTACGGCCGCGGAAGTCTTGGCAAGAGCCGGAGGTATGTCTAACGGCGACCTTGATGCTATAGTTGGTGGGCCACCGTGTCAGTCTTGGTCGAGTGCAGGCCATCAAAAAGGGTTGGCAGACGAACGCGGACAGCTCTTTCGGCATTTTATTAAGCTTGCAAACTCGCTGGACCCTCGCTTCATAATTATGGAGAATGTGCGTGGCCTTTTGACGGCTCGCGGATTAGATGGTGAACCTGGATCTGCACTTGCCCTTCTCCGTGAAGACTTGCGTAAAGAAGGTTGGCAAACGGCTGTAAGTCTTTTGAACGCCGCAGATTATGGCGTTGCGCAAAGACGCGTTCGTCTATTTGTTATTGCCCATCGGACTGGTGACTGCCCCTCCTTTCCAAACCCAACGCATTCAAAGGATCGGGTTGGTGGATTGAAAAGTTGGGTGAGCCTCAAACGTTGCCTTTCAAATGTTCGCGATATTTCGGAGGAAGAGATTATTCGACCCACCCCCAAACTAGCAGCAGAACTGGCAGAGATCAGTCCTGGAAGTGGCGTAAAGTCGCGTGGAAAACCTGAAGCAACTCGACCGGGAGGCCATTGGGGCTACAAACAAGGTGCATTTATAGCAGACCCATCACTTCCTGCTCGCACAGTGACTGCGAGTACTGCGCAAGATTGGGTGATCGACCCGGTTCACGGCCTGCGCCGTTTGTGCCCCCGAGAATGTTCAGCTATTCAGTCGTTTCCGTCTTTTTGGAAATGGGTGGGAAAGCGGGCTTCTGTTTACCGCCAAATTGGCAATGCTGTCCCGCCGAAACTCGCAAAAGCGGTCGCTTTGTCACTCTTGGAGCACAAGGTACAGACTCAAACCCCTCCTTCCGACTGGCGCTCTGTGGAAAAGCTAACACCGCTTGACGAGAGACTTATGGCTGCAATCGCTTACACAAAGCGTGACGAGGCTCGCAATGGTGAGTCCCGCCGGTCCGCACCAGTCCTGCGAAAGCGGCGAGCCTAAGAATGCCCATCTCGAAAGAAAACCGCGAGAACGCCGAATACGCAAAAAAGCTCTACATCGAAGGCGCTGACCCGGTTGGGGAAGCAACCGACTGGTCAGCTTCCCTAGCCCAAATAAGGTTGCGGGTCGTAGACGCACTAGCTGCTTCAAATGACTTGCGAGACTTTCGATCTGCATTGGAAGGGGATGCACGGCATATGCTGATATTCCGGCATTTGCTAGCTCCACCTAAGAGTCAAGACCAATTCAAACTCCTGTGCGATGAATGGTCTAAGGGGTCTGAAAAGTCCGGTCGCCCGCAAAACCCCGAAGCAGTAAAAAAAGTCTCAGTTGTATTAAACCAATGGATGGATCGAAATATTGCGCCGTGGCTATCAGGGAATCGAGCACCCACAGCTGTGGAGCGTGAACTTCTGATAGAGCGAGTGATTTCATTCATTGCCCCTAAGCTCACAGAAACGGAGAAAAGAAATCGGCTGAGCGCAGAACAAGAAAGTGCAGTAGTTAGTTTGTTGCTTTCTCAAGGCTGGACGCAACTGCCTAGCGTTACCATTGATACTCGCGCCGCCATTCCGTCAAAACATTTCATGAATAAAACTCGCTTTGCGACTGCCACTACCACCGCACAGGAAGTTGATATAGCCTGCGGGTTTGCATCTTCATTCGTAGCCGCGATGGAATGCAAGGTAACTAACGACGCGACAAACTCAGTAAAGCGCATCAATGACGTTCTAAAGAAGGCTGCCGCTTGGAAATTACATTGGGGTAGCTTTGTAGAAACTGCCGCGTTGCTGCAAGGCGTTATAAAGCCAGAAGACGTTCAGCGCCTCACCGACGAGGGAGTGAAAGTCTTTTGGTCTCACGATCTAGATTCTTTTTCGGCGTGGGTGCAGAGCCGAATTTGAGCACGGCGACCCCCTAAAAAATTGCGAATTTCCCTAACTTCCCCGATATCACGAATTTGTGACCTTGTCAGCTTGGGACGTATGGGGACATATGAGATCCCTCAAGATTGATCCTATTCGATCTTGTCACGCCTCCCGGTCCGCGAAATAGATTCTATCGCATCTTGGCGGATTTCACATTTTTTGCGCATAAAATCAGTTACTTGACTCACTTTCTGTCTGTGCGTGATGCTTAGCGAACACAGGCAGTGAGTCAACACAATGCGGTTCTTCAATCACTTCAAACGGCGTTCCGCCGAACCAAAAGTCGTGCGCAGTTACGATGCGGCAGCTCAGACGCAGCGCCGCTTCGGGGGCGGGTCGCAGTCCTTCGGCCCTTGGGCGGCCGAGGCTTCCGCAGCGCGGGAACCTGTGCAGCGTCGCGCCCGTCATTTTGCCGCGAACAACCCGCTGGCACATTCGGGCGTGACCGCTTGGACCACGGCTGCGGTGGGGGCAGGCATCACAGCAACGTCGCAGCATCCGAACCCGGAAACCCGCAAGCGCCTGGACGCGGCTTTTAAGGCGTGGACTCGCCGGGCTGATCTGGAAGAACTGACCGACTTCGCAGGGCTGCAAGCCGCTGCGGTGCGCTCCGAACGCATCGACGGCGAAGCCCTGTTCCGGTGGGTCGGGGACCAGCTGCAAGCAATCCCGGCGGAAATGCTGGATATGGCGATGACCCGCGACCTTGCGGGCGGTGCGCTTATCGCGAACGGAGTTGAACTGGACGCCTTCGGAAGGCGCGTGGCCTATTGGGTGAACCCTGCAAAACCGTCCGACCAATTCCCGACTTACGCGCAACCTATCCGCATTCCGGCAGAAGACGTGTTGCATGTCTATCGTCCGTCTGGGCCGGGGGCGGTGCGTGGCGTGTCGGCGCTGGCGAATGTCCTGCTGCGGCTGTCCGAACTGGATGGCTTGGAAGACGCGCTGCAAACGAATGCCAAAGTTGCCGCGCTGCTGTCGGTTATCCTGACCAATGAAAACGCGATGGACGATGGCAGCGATGAGCCGTTCGCGGAAGGGCAGAGCCTCGAACCCGGCGCCATGTTTAAAGTGCCTGGGGGTTGGCGCGTGAATACGACCGCGCCGCAACAGGCGCAGCAAGTCGCAGAGTTTTTGTCGCACATGACCCGGACCATCGCGGCGGGGCTGGACGTGCCGGAACATCTGCTGACGGGTGACTTGCGCCAAGCCAATTATTCAAGCCTTCGCGCGGCGCTGGTCAGCTTCCGGCAGAAGGTCGAAGCCTACCAGTTTCACACGCTGGTGCCGCAACTGCTGAACCCCGTCTGGCGTCGCGTGATGACGAATGCCGTGCTGTCCGGTGAAATCGATGCGGCATTGAATAACGACCTGTTCGCCGTCGAATGGATTCCCCCCGCGCAACCCTGGGTGGACCCCCTCAAGGATGCAGAAGCGACGCTGAAACTCATGGGCGCTGGTCTCATGTCGCGCCGTCAGGCGGTGGCTTCGCTTGGCTATTCGATTGACGAACTGGACTCGGAAATCGCCGCAGACCGCGACCGCGAAACCGCGCTCAACCTGACCTTCAAGGAAAACGATAATGACAACGCTTGAACTGCTGACTCGGCAAATGCCGGTCACGGCACCCGGCGGCGCGTCCGAAGGGCCGCTGACCATCACGGCAACCGTGGCAACCGCAACGCCTGTCCGGCGACGTGACCAGCGCGGCGCTTATCTGGAAGTCCTTGATCCGGCGGCGCTGGATCTCGGAAGCCTCGATGTGCCGCTTCTGGACTCCCATGACCGGCACCGGGCAACCGCCACCATCGGACGCGCCCGCAACTTCCGGCTGGAAGACGGGGCCGTGGTGGCAGACCTCACCTTTTCAACCGCGCAGGACGTTTCCCCCATCGTGGACCGCGTGCGCGACGGAACCCTGACCAGTTTCAGCGTCGGTTACAGCGTCGCCGCATGGCGCGATGGCGTGACCGAAGGCACCCGAACCCGAACCGCGACGGCGTGGACCATCCAAGAGGTTTCGCTTGTCGCAATCCCCGCAGACCCGAATGCCAAAAAGCGAGGTAAGAGCATGGCACTTGATGAAACGAACGACCGGACAAAACTGGTCGAAACCCTGCGCAAGGCGTGCAGCCTGTCCGAAGACTGGGCAACCCGTATGATCGACAGCGGACTGACTGAAGAAGAAATCCGAGAGGCACTGCGCCGGGAACTTGAGAAACAAAGGGAGCAAGCTCCTCGCATCCGTGTTCATGGTTCCAGCGAAGATCCGGCGACGATCCGCACCCGGCAAGCAGATGCAGTGGCTTTCCGCATGGTGGGCGGCGACTTGCCGGAAGCGTCCCGTGACTTTGTGAACATGACGCTGCGCGATATGGCGCTGGAGTCGCTGCAACGCGCAGGCGAAGCGACCCGTGGCCTTTCGACGGATGAAATCTTCACCCGCGCGGCGCATGGCACGTCCGACTTCCCGCTGGTGGTCAGCAACGCGATGGGCAAGGTCGCGCTGGACAGCTACCGGGCAGCCGAGTCGCCGTTGAAACGTCTGGCACGGCAACGCACCCTTCCCAACTTCAAGCCCTCGCAATCCATTCGCCTGGGCGAGATGGGGCGAATGGAAGAAATGTCCGAACAGGGCGAATTCACCCATACCAGCCGCGCGGAAACCGGCGAGTCCATGAGCCTCAAGACCTTCGGTCGCGCCATTTCGGTTTCGCGCAAGCTGCTGATTGACGACGACTTGAACATGCTGGGCGATATGACCTCTGCCATTGGTCAGGCTGCGGCGCAGACCGAAGCTGACGAGCTGGTTTCGATCCTGACCAGCAACCCGAATATGGCTGACGGAAACCCGGTGTTCTTCGCCGCGCGGGGCAACCTCGCAGGCGCGGGCACCTCGATCGGCAGCGTGGGTGATATGTCGGCACTTGACGCCGCACGGCAGGCGATGCGCAAGACCAAGGGGCTGGACGGCAAGACCATCGTGGACGCCAAGCCGCGCTTCCTTCTGGTGGGACCGGACCATGAGACCGCAGCCGAACGCTTGATGGCTGAAATCTACCCGGCAACAGTGGACGACGCGAACCCCTTCGCATCGCGTCTGGAACTCATCGTGGAACCGCGTCTGGAAGACTCGGACGATTGGTGGCTGTTTGCTGACCCGGCACGGGTTCCGGCGTTGCAGTTTGCCTACCTGCAATCGGCGCAGGGCGTGCAAATCCAGCGCAAGGAAGCCTGGAGCACGCTGGGCATGGAATATCGCGCCTTCCTCGACTTCGGCTGCGGCTGGTCCGACTGGCGCGGCGCATACAAGAATCCCGGTGACAGCTGATGGCAACCTTGGCCGAACGGCTGACTGAGGCGGAAACCGCGTGGCACGACCTCATGACGGGTCAGGCGGTTGTCGCAGTCTATGACAGCAACGGCGAGCGGGTCGAATTCCGACCCGCCAACCGCGACGCGCTGCGCCTCTATATCCTCGACCTGAAATCCCAAATCGCAGGCGCGGCGAAACCCGCCCGCATGATCCAATTTCAGACCAGCAAAGGAGTCTGATCCGATGGCAACGAACTTCATTCAACGCGGGGACAATCTGACCATTCCCGCCCCCGCAACCGTGACCAGCGGCGCACCGGTCATCGCCGGTGAAATCGTCGGAATTGCTTTGGGCGATGCTGCAAGCGGCGCTTCCGTGGACGTGGCAACTTCTGGCGTCTTCGAAATCGCCAAGGTCGCAGCCGATGACGTGGTGCTTGGCGACGTGATCTATTGGGACGATTCCGCGGAACTCGCCACGATCACGGCAACCGACAACACGAAACTGGGCGTCGCTGTTGCTGCGGCCGGCACGGGCGCGGGCGCGGTCAACGTGCGTTTGTCGGGCTTCTGACCATGAGGGCCGCAGCTGAGAAAACCCGCGTTCTGCCGTTGCCCTGCGCCCGGCTGCTGTCTCGGGCTGAGGCTGCGGCCTACGTCGGGGTTAGCCCTGTCACTTTCGACAGGATGATTGCCGACAAAATCATGCCCCCGGCTAAGCGCATCTATACGCGCGTCTTCTGGGATGTGCGCCAGATTGACTCGGCAATCGAAGACTTGCCCGGAGGCGCGGAAGATGCGGTCTTGAACCCTTGGGACGAATGAAAGGGGAGTCGGGATGAAATTCAGAGTGAAATATGTGGTCGAAGATACAGACCGGCATGGAAACGTGCGCCTGTATTATCGCAAGGCAGGGCAGCCAAAGGTTCGGCTGCGCGGTCCCATCGGTTCGCCCGAATTCCTGACGGACTATCGCCGCGCTGCAAAGGGGCCGCAGTCGGTGAAGGGCGCGACCGATAAACCGGGAAAGGTTGCGCCTGTCGTGCCGAAAAGCGTCCGGTGGCTCTGTGGCGAATACTTCAAGAGCGCGGGTTTCAAACAGCTGGACCCGAGAACGCAGAAGGTGCGCCGCGCGATCCTCGAACGCATGTGCCAGCACAAGGGAGATGGGGACAAGCCTTTCAAGCTGATGGAACCGCGCCATGTCAGGTTGCGCCGCGATGAGCTGTCCGACCGTCCCGAGGCGGCGAACGGCATGGTGAAGGCGTTGCGCCAACTCTATGCCTACGGGGTGAAGTATGATCTGCACGACCGCAATCCGGCGGCGTCAGTCGAATACCTGCGGGGCAACCCGGAAGGCTTCCACTCGTGGACCATCGAAGAAATCGAGAAATTCGAGAACAAGCATCCTGTCGGATCTCAAGCCCGGCTGGCCTTGGCCCTTGCGCTCTACACCGGGCAGCGGCTGTCCGATCTGATCCAGCTTGGACGGCAGCACGCACGCGACGGCTGGTTGACCTTCACGCAGCACAAGGGGCGGAACCGCAATCCTGTGCGCATGGAAATTCCGATCATTCCCGAACTTCAACGGATCATCGACGCAACACCAACCGGCGACCTCACCTATCTGGTGAACGAGCGTGGCACGCCTTGGACGGCGGGCAGCTTTGGCAACCGATTCCGAAAGTGGGCGCGCGAAGCGGGCCTCAATGATTGCCCGCTGCACGGTTTGCGGAAGGCGGCGGCAGCGAGGCTGGCCGAACTTGGCTGCACGGAATTCGAGATCATGGCGATCACCGGTCACCGGACCTCAAAGGAAGTGACCCGCTACACACGCGCAGCGCGACAGAAGACCCGCGCGGAGTCCGCTCTTAAGAGGCTGACAGATGGACAGAAATAGAACGAAAGTGTCCCACTTTTGGGACCGGTGCGAACGGGTGGGACAGAACCGCTATGCAACCCATTGAAAACGAATATTTCGTCTGGGAAGTGGTGCCCGGGGGCGGAATCGAACCACCGACACGAGGATTTTCAATCATTCTGCATCGAGCTCAGGATGCTATCGACTGACTCGACCTGACACTGGGTTAGACAGGCTAACCCCGGAAGATTGCTGGGATTTCGTCGAATGACCTGCGACATTCTGACGCAAGCTTTGTCTCGCATTGTCTCAGCCGATTTCAGGCAATCCAAGCCGCTTTGCAGTCCCGTGCAGTCCCGCTTCAGGCAAAAGGACATTGGCCAATCTGCACCTCGCAATCAACGCGAGGTTCCACATGAACACCACTCAACCCCTTACTGACAGGCTCATCCAGAACATCAAAGCCGACACGGGCCGCATCCAGATCACCGATGCCAGAACTCCTGGGCTCAAGCTGCGCGTTTCGCGCACCGGCCACAAGTCGTTCGCTATGATGATGCGCAATAAGGCTGGAAAATACACAACTATCACCATCGGGACCTATCCCGACCTTTCGTTGAAGAAGGCGCGAGAAATTGCATGCCAAATTCGGGTGGATCTAAAGACCAAGGGATTGGCAAAGCCTTCCGCACCAGCTGTCGCTAAGGTTGAAAAGATCACCCTCCGGGAACTGCTGGACGAGGTGCAGCCAGTTTTCGCGCAGGCCAAAAAGGGCTGGCGCCCAAGGGGAGGCGCTGGCTCGTCCGCTTACACTCGAAACACGATCGAACGGGTTTTCGAACCACTCCTCGACGAGCCTGTCGAAAGCCTCACGGCGGAAGATTTCGGCCGGGCTGCAAATGGCTATCAACCAGTCCGTCCAGTGAATGGAAAGAATACGGCGAACGGCCAGGTTTCACGGGCGCTATCCTACCTATCGCCAGTGCTGGATTGGGCTGCGCATCGTGGCCGCAAGTTCGGCAAGATCGGAGCGGGTCGTGCTACTCGTCTCGATGCAGCCGAACTGCGCCGTGTCCATGACCCCGCAAGCGACGATCCCACGATCACGGGCAAGCGGCAGCGCGTCCTGAGTGTCGAGGAAATCGCGGTCATCCTCCCGCTTTTGCAATACCCTGCACCGGAGAAGATCCGACGCCGGAATATCCTTCCAAAGAACGATTTTGGGCCTGCGGCGATGCGCTTTCTCCTGCTCACCTTGGCTCGCCGTGAGGAAGTCGCCAGCGCTCGGTGGGGGGATATCGACTTCGCCAATGGGGTATGGGTCAAGCATGAGGTGAAGGACACGACCGGCAAACGGCGGTCTCAACGATTGCCTCTCAGCAATGCCGCCCTGGAACTCCTCCGATCTCTCCCCGGCTACATGAAGCGGGACGGAGAGGCTTTCGTGTTCCCGAACCGCAATGGCGGAAAGCTGGACAACTGGAACCGGATTGCCGAGCAAATCCAGAAGGGCAGCAAAACAAGCGGCTGGACGCGGCACGACCTTCGCCGCACCGGCGCGACCCTTCTCGAAGAGCTGCAAGTGCCCGTCCAGACCATTGAGGCCATTCTCGACCACAGCAACCGCTTCGCCAACGCAGGCGTTAGTGGCTCTGCGGGTCATTATATGGTGGCCACCCGGATTCTGAATGAGGTGGAAGACCCCAAGCTCGTCGCCCTGAACAAGCTCAGCGCAGCGCTGGACCATATCGTCGAGGACGCAAACTCTGTCGGGGACACCGGACGGACGGACGCCCCCCAATAGGGGGAGCGTCCGTCCGTCCGAAAAAAAATGTTCGCTTTTCGTTTCTCGTCCGGACCGAGCGGAACCATGTCCTGTTCGGCGCCGGAAACGGGCTGAAAAAACTTAACGATACAGGTAAAATATGAACAAAAACAACAATCTCCAAGAAACTCAAGCCAATCAATGCCCTCGAATCCTCGGGCAGGAAACAATTTCTGCGAACGCGCATCAACCCAACCCCGACCCCGACTACATTGTGCAGCGTTTTCTCTTTCCAGGCGAGGTCAGCATGTTCGCGGGGCCGTCGAACCTGGGAAAGTCGGCAATCGTGGCCAGCATTGCGGCACATGTCGCCATGGGACGCGACTTTTGCGGCATGCGCGTTTCTCGCGCCGCAATCCTCTATGTCGCCGCAGAGGCAGCAAGGGGCGTATTGAAACGGGCATTTCCGTTTCTGTGCCAGAAATCCGGCAGGGCCGCCGCCTTCGAGGTCTTGGACATGCCGGTGGATCTGTCAGATCCCGAATTGATCAAGCGGTTTGCAGCCGATGCCAAGGCATTCCGAGATTACCATGGGTGCGATGATCTCGTCGTGGTCTTCGACACCCTGAATCTCTGCATGGGTGATGGCGATGAAAACTCATCCCGGGATACCGGGCGCGTCCTGGCAAATGCGAACTACCTTGCTAAGACGACAAACGCCCATGTTTTGATTGTTCATCACATGGGGGCATCCGAATCATCAAGGCCGCGCGGCTCGACAACCCTTACCGCCAATGTGGATACAGGGTTCACGCTGCACAAGGCGGACGAAACACATCCTGATGGAACGGTGTTCATTCGGGTTCATAAGCAACGCGAAGACGAAAAGCCCGCCCCCCTGGCCTTCAAAATCAAGGGTTTTGAGATCGGCTATAACCGGCACGGCGAAAGGACCACCGTGCCTTGGGCGGTGCCCTTCAAGCCCGACAGTTCGCTGATCGAGAGTCAAGTCATCAAGTCCGCCAACAAGCCTGCGCCAACGCTGGCCAGTCGGCGTGCCAAGGACCTGCTGCGTGTCCTCACTGATCTGCACCAGCAAGACGGGGGCGAATGGCACAAGCCGAAGGAAGTTGGTCAGATGTCCGGCGAACCCTTCAACGCGATCCGCCAAAACTCCGACACCATGCGGAAAAAGGTGGGTGCGGCATTGGAGGCGCTGCTTGCCGAGGGCAAGATCGAAAAATCCCAGGATGGTGTAAGGCTTCGGGCGCCAGGGAGCGGAGCAGCGGTCTGACCCATCCTCTACGGCGACCGAGGGCGCGTCGGACGATCAGCGCCTTTTTTCCGGCCAAGCGTCCCCGTTTCTGGGGCCGCTTCCTTTGAGTGCTCCCTTACGCGCTCCACGAACAGATCCACGATCTCATTGCCGATAGCCTCGAACGCCTCCATCGGCAGGCTTCTGAGCCCAACATCGAGCATGCGGTGCTTACGGCAGTAGTTCGAGATCATCATCAGTATCTGCCCGTTCTGCTTTCGCTTGTCGGCCAGGATATCAGGATTTTTCGATTTCATTGACTGGTCCCTATTTCCGGTCCGGGAAGGAGATAGGGAAGGCGCACAACGGATAAAAACATGGTTTTTATCCACGCTACCCTCACGGAATGGATGGCACTGTTTTCATTTAGGCATTCGGTAAAGACATTCTCAGAGAAGCGCACGGTTGATTCCCGTGCAGCAAAGCCGGGCCAGACAGCGGCCCATCTTCGCTATATCACCCGCCCCAAGGCGGCGCGTGTGGTAATGCAAGAGCGGCTTTCTGGCGACTCCCACCCCAAGACTGCCTCCCTTGCCGAAGAAGAGGCCCAGAGGCGCAAGGGGCGCGTCTGTGAGCGCCTCGTGATTGCTCTGCCGGTGGAAGCTACCCCGGCACAGAGAGAGGCGCTGGCGCGGGCATTTGCGGAGCGGCTGACCAAAGGCGTTGCCGGGTATGTCGCGGCCATCCACGACCAGCACGGCAATGACACAAGAAATCCCCACGCGCATTTCGTGTTCTTCGATGTGCAGCAGAAAACTGGCGGGCGCGGCAGGCCCAAAAGCACACTTGGCCTCGCCCGGAAAAACGCCATCGAAGGCGCTGCCAAAATGTGGGCCGAGCTTCACAACGAGATGATGCGCGGCTGGGGCTTTGGCCCGGCTTTCGAGATAAGCCACCTGTCTTATGCAGACCGTGGCATCGACAGGGTTCCCACAATCCACGAGGGCGCGAGTGCCCGGGCAACGCCCAAGGCCAAGAAGGCAAGCAAAGAGAAATGGAAGCATATCGACCACGGGCACACCCGGGCCGAAGCGAATACGATCATCCGAGAAATCAACCAACTGAAAGAGGAACAGGAAAATGCAGGAACCGTTCGATTGGGAGCAGGCAATGGAAGCAACAAGGCGCAGCGCGACGGCGGCGTCGCAAAACAGCGAGAACGCGATAGCAGGAATGTCGAAGCTGCTGAGGGAAATCGACCACCATTCAAGCAAGCTGGCCAGCCTGACCAAGGTTATCGACCAATTGGAAACCACACAGGGCCAGCAAATTGCCCGCAGCCAAGCCGCGCTCAACCGCGCCCAGGGCGACAATCGGGGTTCCCCCCGCTTGCTCGCCTTGGGCTTGCTCACCGTCTTCGCCGGGGGCGTGGCGTTCGGCGGATTTATCGTGAGTTGATCATGCTACGCGACACCCTGAGGGCGCGGCTTTTGCCTCATGAGGGGCAACGCCGCTCGCACCCGGAAGCACCCGAGCAGGAAAACCATCAGTCCCTCCCGCCAGAAAAGACAAAGCCCCGCGACGGCGGGGCTGAGCGAGGGGCATGAGGCGCGTGGTAATTGGCTACTTCTATTTGTCAGCGCATCCTTGCACACAGCTTTCGATGGAATCTTTCAAGTCATAGCTCTGCACCACAAACCCAAGACGGTATGCCTCGCCACGATATTTGTGGAGGCCCACGGCACGAGCCTGGCGTGTGCCCGGTTCAACTGGATAGCAATCCGCCGGAGTGAAATAGCGAGGATTGCCATACATATCCCGGTCCAGCCGGATGGTTCTTTCGATGATGCTCTGGACCTTCTCACAGCTCATTGTTTGGTCCTTTCTCAATGCTGAGGCAGATCAGTCGACGACACGGCAATCTTCGAATGCGCTACATCAAAGAGCGCTTTGAACATCAAAGCCCGCATTCCGCCATTTTCGGTTCCTGCAAACTCAATGGATGTTTCGAGCAAAGAAATTGCGGCATCCAGATCCCGTTCGTCGATGAGTTGGGCAAGTGCCAGTTTAAGCCCTTCGGTTTCGGTATAGGTCAGGTTGGTGATGTGGTTCATTTTGATTCCTTAATGGTAAATGTTGCTTGTGAGAACGCGGCGGCTCATGCAGCCATCGGAAAAGCGGGATCAATGATCTTGTTGAGGTCAGACATACGCCAGCGCGACGAGCCGCCCAGCTTGATCGGCTCTGGAAAATTGCCGCGTTGAATGTCGCGGTAGATGCTGGCGCGGGACCGGCACAGGGTCACACAGACGGTCTTGATATCGACGAGGGAATCTTGGGGTTGCATTTTCGGCGAATGGGTCATGGATAAGTCTCCAATATTAAGCTCGCGGCATTCGCCGCGAGCTTAATATTGGCCATTTCTGAAAAACCGAAGGGCGCGTGGCAACTTTTTGATGCCCATGCTCACCCGGTCTATCACAGCGAACTATTACCCTGAAAACCCCAGCGCCGTGCCGTGACCGTCGGGTTGCCAGCGGAGATCGCTTGCTAAAAGTATGAGGGCAAGACATTAGGTCTTCAACCCCATGAGTTGAGCAAAAAGGTCATGGACGTGTTTGTATCGGCTTGGTTGCCCGGCGACGCATTCTGCGACGGTTGGCGACATCTGGCTTGACCATGTTAATTTTTTCAACCACAATCGAGGCATCAAAAATTAACACGAGCAGGCCCGATATGGAATCCATCCAACCTACCACCCTCAAAGATTTGCATGAAGGCGATGCACGCCTTTCAGAGCTTGAACTCGAACGTGACCGACTGATTGCGGCTGGCCACCACGCTTTGGCCGCCCGCACAAGCGCATCCCCGCTCCACCCAGCGAACGCAGCAGGCTATTTTTCATACGCCGATGGCGTCAAGGGGCTGCGGGCTGAAAATATGGGCGACCATTGGCAGTTCTTTCGTAGCGAAGGTGTCGAAGGCATCTGCAATGAGGAACTGAAGCTGAGGGTCTTGTTTGCCAATGTGCATGAAGCTTGTGGCGAAGTTAGTCCTCAAGCCCGCTCTCGCAAAGGCGCAGGTTCCGAGCGTGTCGCCTGCGGTGATATGTTCGATGCCGCAGGTGTTGATCTCCCGGTCAGCGTCGTGAAGTTCCATGGCGACTACAAAACCTATTACCTGATGGTTGATCAAAACGGGGCTATGGAACTCAGCCTACCCATTGTGAAAGGCGGAAACTTTTTGCGGTGTGTTGAGCGGATTTTCCTACTTGATGGGAATGACCTTGACGAGATTGACTTCGGCGTTGATGAACCGGCCGACGAATCCGACCTGGATATCGTCGTGACCCGGAAGTGACGTGAAAAAATGTTTAGCAGCAAAAGACTCAGCCTCGCCAGAAAACGGCGCAGGCTGACGGCAAAAGGACTCGCAGAAGAAGCAGGCGTATCACCTGTAACAATCACTCGATTGGAAACCGGCCAAAATGAAGCCGATCCCGTAACAGTAGAAAAGCTCGCAGAAGTTCTGGACTACCCTGCTTCCTTTTTCTTCAAAGCGGAACCGGCACCACTTACCAAAGAGATTGTGAGCTTCCGCAGCCTGAAAAGTATGAGCGCCAAGGAACGGGATGCAGCATTGTCGGCTGGCGAGATTGGTGTGGAGGTCTATTCATGGCTGGATAGTCACTTCAATTTGCCGCCGCTCGACCTCCCTCCTTTCGACCCGGAATTGACACCAGAAGCAGCCGCTGAGGCGCTGAGGCAGCATTGGGGGCTTGGATATGATCCTATCCCGAATTTGCTTAAGCTACTTGAATCCAAGGGTATCCGCGTTCTTGGATTGGAAGAGAACACAGCTAACGTGGATGCATTCTCTTTCTGGCAGGACAACAGCGCTTATGTCTTCTTGAATTCTTACAAATCTGCTGAGCGTAGCATTTTTGATGCAGCTCACGAATTGGGTCACCTTGTTTTGCACAAGCATGGCGAGACATCTGGCGCGAATGGAGAAACTCGTTCTGTTGAATTGGAGGCCAACAGATTTGCAGCTGCATTTTTGATGCCGGAAGAAGATATTCGTGCCCGAATGCCTCGTCTCATTACCGCAAACCTCATCATCAAAGCGAAGAAACGGTGGCGTGTGTCAGCTATGGCCCTGGCTTATCGTCTGAGCCACTTTAACAAGCCCATGCTGACTGAGTGGCAATATCGCTCCATCTGCATTGAGTTAGGGAAACGGGGATATAGGAGCGGAGAGCCAGATGGGATCGCCAGAGAAAGCTCGGTTCTCTGGGGGAAGATTTTGTCCGAGCTTTGGTCGGATCGAAAGAACCTACAGAATTTGGCGGACGATCTATATTTGCCCGTGAGTGAAGTGGAAATGCTGCTTTCAGGGATATTGCCCAGAACCGATCAAAGCGATGTGGGCAACAGCAATGAACGCCCGACTTTGCGCATTGTCGAATAAAGTATGATGGGTGCCCTGCTGGCTGTGAGAGGTCAGCAGGCGCAGTTTGTCATCAACGGTGGCAGGCTCACACCATCCTCAAAGATGGATGATTTCGACGTTGCCCCACTTTTGGTCAAGGTATTCGGCCAAGAGGCGTCTGTGACAAAAGTGCGGCGTGTCTTCACTACAAAGCAAACAGCATCCATCTAAATCCGCCGGACGGAGCCTTTCTACTCTCCGTTTCATCATGAGATCCAGATACTGGTTTTCATAGTTTGACCAGTCGATTTTCTTTTTCTTGTATGCATCAAGCATAGGCTTGGTCGGGGCGAAGTTTGGAGCATGAACGTAGTCCATGCTGCAAAGACTCTTGGCAAAAAATTTGAGGTCGTCCCGCTTGGCAAACCCTGACAACTGCGAAACGTTATTCAATCGAACATCGACGAGTTTCCGAGATTGGGACTCCTTCAAACGAGCAAAGAAATGCTCCGCGGTGGTTTTGGTAAATCCTATAGTAAATACCTGAACCATCTAGTATTTATCCTTCTCGCCGGTAGGCGATTTGTTTTTCACGACCTTCATACGCTCGAGCGATCAGATCATCTTCAGAGTCGAGCATGTCGCCTCTGGGTGTTCCAAGAATGTCGAGAACTCTCAGCATGGTGTTTCTATGTGGTTCCAGAGTTCCGTCACCAAGGATGTGGCAAACCTGGGCTCCTCGCTCTTGCAGGACTCTCGAAACCAATATCGTTCGGTGGCATTCAGTTGGATCACGCTCTGAGCACATCAGTGCTATCTGAAAGCGCTGGCCTCCTTCCTCAACTCTTTGGATTCCTGACAGGAAAAGGGGGGATTGAGCCAGTTTTTGATAGCTAACGGTATTGCCGACATAACAACTTTCATCTTCAGATCTTGCACCAAGCTCTTTGCCTAAGAAAGCGTATGCAACACCTTGGCCTTTGAGTGTATCCTTTAAAGCATCGGTATTAAACTGCGGGGCATGCCTACTGTATGGCGAAGAGCGAACGTCAGCCACTGCAGTTACTCCGTTTGCGTGAAGCAACCTAACAAAACTTTCTGCAGGCTGTGTCGAGTGGCCGACTGTATAAATTCTCAAAGTGCCCATAGCCTTAAATTATCATACTCGCTACGAGTTTGTAAGCGGCCCTGACGTCAGAATTAGGCTTTGTGATGGTTTCACTGATGCTAATGCACATTGTTGGGTTTTGAACAACATGTTTCCCGAAGCCAGCGCGAATAAATTCAGCTTCGGCAAGCGGGTCTGTCAGTTTTAGGTTGTGAGCCTGGCCTCCCCACTGGAACCAGACGCGAGCCTCTGGATGGCCGTGGTAATTTTCGGCTACGATTACGATAGCGCTTTCAGGTCGGATCAAAGCCAGCGAGCTTGTGATCTCGGTCAGAGATGCTTCTTGCAGCTCATCGTTGAGCCCTTTGGAAGAGTTTTGGGTTCCCGGCCAAAGCGGAGAAGCTCCGTCGTGCAACAAAGGAGTGACATCAGAGGCAGAGAACCTACCAACCTTCGTCCAACGCAGACCCGGAGTGATGAAGACGTTTTCTGACTGATACCCGTTGGGACACGCTGCACCAAAGTCAATATCGACAACATCCAACGGCTCTACGTGGCTGCCGTCTGCATAGGTTTGTTCGCCGAGCAGTATCGAATGGCTGGGCCTGTTTCCCACAGGCCTAAGCCAACCGTTGTAGAAATCGTTAGCAATCTCTACGCCCGCCACACATCTGTTCGGATAGTCTTTCTTTGAGTTCGCAAGACATACAATTCGCCTTACCGCCATGTCAAATGCTCCAAATGAATCTCGAAACTATTTGTAATATCCGGCGGTAGAAGTGCAAGTGCAATAGCTTGAATGCTCACAATCTGAAATTGACCAAGCAACAATAAATGTTCATAGTAATTAGGCTCAAGCGCAAATGCAGTCCCGGTGCAGTCCGGGGCTTTAAGTCATCGAGGTGCAATTGCGGCCAATCCGCCAACGCATAGTTTTCCAAGGGGAAAATGGTGCCCGGGGGCGGAATCGAACCACCGACACGAGGATTTTCAATCCACTGCTCTACCCCTGAGCTACCCGGGCACGGGTGAAGCCTTCGCTTCGGGTGGAGGCGGTTTAGCTGAGGTCCTTGTCGGTGTCCAGCGGGTTTTGACATGGAAAAGCAAGGAATTTACGCCCTCTTCCAAAGCGGTGGTCGGCGGGCTACACCCGCAGAATGACGCTGACCGCCGACAGTCTTGAAATTTTCTTTTCTCACGGGTTTGACACGGTCATCGACGTGCGCAGTCCGGCGGAGTTTGCGGAGGATCGTGTGCCCGGCGCGATCAATCTGCCGGTTCTCGACAACGAGGAGCGGGCGCGGGTCGGGACGATCTACAAGCAGGAAAGCCCGTTCAAGGCACGCAAGATCGGCGCGGCGCTGGTGTTTCGCAATGCGGCAAACCACATCGAGGCGCGCCTGTCCCATCACGAAGGGGGATGGCAGCCGTTGGTCTATTGTTGGCGGGGTGGGCAGAGATCCGGATCGTTTACATGGATGTTGCGGGAAATCGGCTGGCGGGCGGAGGTCCTGGGGGGGGGCTATCGAACTTACCGGAGGCTGGTCACACGCTATCTTTATGACGATCCGCTCCCTCACAGGCTGGTGCAGCTTGGGGGCTATACCGGGACGGCGAAAACGGAATTGCTTGCACTGATGGCGCAACGTGGCGTGCAAGTGCTCGATCTGGAAGGATTGGCGCGCCATCGCGGATCCCTGCTGGGGGAAATGCCGGGGGGGCAGCCAGCCCAAAAAGGTTTCGAATCCGATCTCGCGCGTGCGCTGTACGCGCTTGATCCGGCGCGCCCGGTTCTGGTCGAAGCGGAAAGCAGCAAGATCGGGCAAATCAATCTGCCGCCAGCGCTGTGGGACGCCATGAAATCCGCCCCATGGATCGAGATCACCGCGCCGATGCAGGCGCGCGCGCGCTATCTGGCAGAAGCATACGACGATGTCCTCTCTGACAGTGCAAGGCTGCGCGAAAAGTTGTCACCCCTGCGATTCCATCGTGGGCATGCCTTGGTCGACCACTGGGACAAACTGATCACGGACGGTGACCGATTGGCCCTGTGTGCCTCGTTGGCGGCCGATCATTACGATCCGGCGTACCGCACCTCCATGCGCGCGATCACGCCTCAGATCTTGTTGAGTGAAGAAACCGAATCGCTTGACCCACAGGCGTTAGCGCGACTTGCCGATCGGCTGGCGGAGCGGTTTCACACGATATCGATCTGACCCGTCCGGTCTGTGATGACGCCGATTTGCGCGGCTTGATAGCCCGCGCTCTGAAGGGCTGTCAGCAAGGGGGCCGGGTCGCCAGAGACTGCCGCAAGCAAGCCTCCGGATGTCTGCGGGTCGATCAGCAGATCATGACGCGGAGAATCGGGAAGGTCTGGAAACGGGGCGCGATTGTCAGGGTAAAGGCTGGAGCGAACCGCCGCCTCTGAGAGCCGCAGAGCCCCCGGCAGCAGGGGCACGTCCTTCGCCCGGAACTCTGCGCCGCATCCGGAATTCAGGCAGATGTTCCGCAGGTGCCCCAAAAGGCCAAACCCCGTGACATCAGTCATCGCGTTAGCCCCGTTCAAGATCTTCGAAGCAGCGGCCTGCGACGTGGACATTGCCTCTATCGCGGCATGGACCTCGGCCCCGTGTGCCTTGCCTGCCATTTCGCCTGCCATGATGACGCCAGAGCCGATCGGTTTTGTCAGAATGAGGGCGTCACCGGGCCGCGCGCCTGACAAGGTGATCGGCGTTTCGCACTTTCCGGTGACGCTGAACCCGATTGTCAATTCGCTGCCCTGTGAGCTGTGACCGCCGACGATCTCCGCACCGGCTTCGGTCATGGCTTCCCGTGCGGCGGTCATGATTTCCTTGAGGGTTCGGGCCGCAAGGGTCGGCGACATTCGCGGCAGGATAATCGTGGCCAGGGCCGCCTGCGGGGCGCCCCCCATGGCCCAGACGTCGCCCAACGCATGCTGGACGGCGATGCGTGCCATGACGGCCGGATCGGAGACCATTTGGCGCAGGTGATCGGTGCTGAAGACCAGTTTTTGACCGTTCGCCTCGATCACCGCGGCGTCGTCTCCAGGGGCTTGTGAGGTTTCGTCTATGTCCTGCAAGGCATACATCAGAGTGCCCTGACCGATTTTCGCGCCACATCCGCCGCACAACATCTTGTCCCCAAGTTCCGCCTGCCCGGCGGCGCGGGGGGTCGGCAGGGCAGGGGGGGGCATTTCGGGGAGCGCCTTGAACATGCGCATGAATTTTCGGTCGATCCTGTCTTTCCAGCACCAGACCCAACCGCCGGAGAATGTCATCCCGAACCGATCGCCCAAGGCAGATTTCGATCCCAGCGAAATGAGCTTGAGATAGTCGGACTGCGGGCGATACCGGCGATACTGTCCGACTTCGGCCAAGGCGACCTTCAGGTTGTGCAACAGAACTGGCGCCTGACGAACGGCGTAGACACCGGCTTTGGGGCGCGGAGCAAAGGCCATGTGCGCGCAATCCCCTGCGGCGAAGATCGCAGGATCCGAGGTGCGCAAAGTCTCATCGATGACCAGGAAACCGTCTTTTTCGTCCAGACCCAATGACTTGAGCCAGTCATGCGGGCGAGCGCCCGCGGCACCGCAGACAAAGCCAGCCTCGACCTGTCGGTCCGACAGGGTGACGCCCGTCGCCGTGACCTCCTGCACCTTTGTGTTTTCGTGCAGGTTAACACCGGCTTCCTGCAAGGCTCGGCGCATCAGTCTTGCGGCAGGGGAGCGTAGCGCGGACAAGGCGTGATCACGTTCGATGAGGTGAATCTTGTGCGCGCGGTTCTTTGTCGTCAGCGCATGGTCCATGGCAAGCGCCAGTTCTGCGCCGGCAACGCCACCGCCGATGACGGCCACGTCGGCCGGTCCGTCCTGATCGCAGAAACCTCGCCAGGCGGTCGCAAATCGGTCGAGCGGTTTGGCGGGGACCGCGTGCGCCGTGAAGCCGGGCACCTCGGGCATTCGGGTGCTGATGCCGATGTCGATGCTGGCAATGTCAAAGCCGATGGAGGGCTGTCCAGCAACATGGATCAAGCGGCGCGACACATCGATCCCCGTCGCCGGGGCAATGACAAGGCGGGCATTGGCCAGTCTGGTCAAACGAACCAGATCGATATCCAGCGCGGCCTTTTCATAGTGTCCAGCAACATGGCCGGGCAGCATGCCGGAATAGGGAGCCGTCGGTTCCGGGTTTATCAAGGTCAGCCGCACCCCGGGTAGGGGGCGCATGGCCCAGGCGCGCAGGACAAGTGCGTGGGTGTGGCCGCCTCCGATCAGAACGAGGTCGCGCGTGAACGGTATCTGCGGCTGCTGCATCGAGGCCCCTTTGTCCGACTTGGCACATTGGTCGGCGCACAGGCCGGACACGTACAGACCTGCGCGACCCATGTCGTGCCTCAGTCGGATAGCGCCGAAACGGCATTCAGAAAAGAGTGATCTCTTCCACCTTGGGTCGCGGCACCGGCACCTGTTTTTCCAGCGCGACGGTTTCGATGTCTGCGGAAACCAGCAATTGTCGGGCTCGACCGGTCGTGGGCCAATAGCGAATTCGCCGGGCCGAGGTCCCCCCGACGCTTTCCGCCAGACAGGGGATTCCTTCATCGCTGAGGAAACGCCGCGCAAACGCCGCGTTGGAGCTGCCAATGTCGCGCAAGTTACCCATCATGCTGGCACCCCCGAACATCTTGGCCTGCAGGCGGCTTCTCTCGGCCCCCTGCCGAAGCAGGCCGTTGATCAGTAATTCCATCGCATAGGCGCCGTAGCGGACATTAGTGCCATGTTCGCCATCGCGATTGGGTAACAGGAAGTGGTTCATGCCCCCGATCCCGCGCAGAGGATCGCACATGCACACTGCAATGCAGGATCCAAGGACGGTTGTCAGGATGACGGTGTCCTCTTCGGAGATCACGAAATCGCCCTGGATGACGTTTACGATCTTCTCTGCGGACTGTGTCATCTCTGCATTTCCTTTCCGGTTTTGCGGGGACGGGCGCGCTTTTTCAGCAAAGCTTCGGCTATCCGTTCCAGCGGCAGCACCTCCCGAACGGCCCCGATTTCCACTGCTGCGCGAGGCATCCCGTAGACCACACAGGACGCTTCGTTCTGGGCGATTGTATGGGCGCCTGCAGTGTACAAGGCTTTCATCCCTTCGGCACCGTCTCGGCCCATGCCGGTCAGGATTGCTGCGGTGACCCGGTCCGCAATAGGCACGGCAGATCGAAACAGCATATCGACCGACGGGAGATGCCCGGTTGCCGGGCTGCCCTGAACCAGCTTGGCGTCCAGGCTGGCCCGTGTGCCGAGCACCAGATGAGAGGGGACCCCCGCGCCGATCAGGACAAGACCGGGGCACAGGGGTTGCAGATCGGTTGCCAGCTGAACCTTGGGCAGACATTGTCGGTCCAGCAGAGCGGCCAGGCTTTCGCCAAAACCGGCGCCCGTGTGCTGTACCACCAATGTCGGCGGGCAATCCTCTGGAAATTGCGTGAGAACGTTCAAGAGCGCATCGACACCCCCAGTACTTGCCCCGATTAGGATCACATGGTCGTAGGGCGCAGCCGTTTTCGGGCGGCGCGACGCGTGATCCACTACGCGTGGCTGCGGCGGTGTAAACCTTGACCCGGAGACCAAGCCCTCTGAAAGGGATTTGTCGAACCGTGTTGTCTGGCCAGAATTCTGGCTGTCCACAGATCCGGTTTTTACGGATCGACTAGGCAGGCCGTTCTTGTGTGTCGCAAGGTCCTTGCGGATTGCCGGTGACAGGTGGCGATCCCGCCGTGTCAGGGCACAAAGTTGCTGAAAAAAGGTCGCCTCGGAGGCATCGTCGGCGATGGAAAACAGGTCAGTGCTCCGGGAAGCCAACCCATCCGGGGGCGAGCCGAAGCGGCCCTTCCTATTGGCATCGGTCATGACGAGCCAGCGAATATCAAGCGTTGCAAACAGGGCGCGCATGACTTCGAATTCGGGCAAGTCAGCCAGTATATCTGCGATGAGTACGGCCTTTGGCAGACGTTCTTCGACTTCGTTGTAGGTGTTCATCAGGTCGCCGGTGCAGGCGATGACCTCAAACTCCTCCATGCGATTGACCAGATCACGCAGCCGGTTGCGTTGCGCACGATCAGGAGAGGCAATCACGATGCTCTTTCTGTTCATCCCGTACCTGCCACGGTTCCAGATCCGCGAACCTTTTCTCGCGGGCGACAGGAGGTAAGGAACTCAAAAAAGCTCCGCATGTCCGGCTTTCGTAGTGGCCTTGGTCCTCCCGCCAAGACGGGTAGCCATGTCCCGCAGGGGAACGGCCTGTAACGCACGGGAGGCGTTGACCATTCCGCTGCTGTCCGTCTCCTGCGATACCTGACCGAGAAAATCCGCCAAGGCGCCGATTGACTGGCGCAACATGTCAAGTTCCTGCAGCAATTCGATGGACGTGCTGTCCAGCGCGTCAGAAGAGTGCAGGACCAGGCTGTCGAGCGCGTGTTCAAGACGCTCGAGCCGGATATAAAGTCCCTCCAATTCGGACGATGCGCGCTGTGTTGCGTCCCTCAACGGCAGCGTAAACTCGACTTCCTTGTTCATAGGCGGCCAACCACGCTTTCGATGCATTGTTTCATAGAAGCCGCGGTGAAAGGCTTCTTGATCATGTTATTCAGCCCCAGTTTCTTGGCTTCGGCAACGATTTCGGGAGTGGGCCGACCCGTCACCAGAATGAAGCCGATCTTCTGGGTTGCGGGATGACCCCTGACCGCCTTCAACAGGCCAAGACCGTCGAGCCCCGGCATGTTGTAATCCGACAAAACGAGATGGACGGGGTTGGAGGCCATCCGCCCCAGAGCGGAACGCCCGTCATTTTCCGTGACATAGTTTTTGATGCCGATATCATCCAATGCCTGGGTGATCAGTCCGCGGCTTGTGGCCATGTCATCGACGACCATGATCCTCAGCGAGTCCTTCGTTCCCATGATGCTCTCCTATTGCAGCTTTGGCTGCTCTGCTGCCTGTGACTTCTGGTAACTGGTGATGCCGACCCCCTTGAGACTCTCCACCGCGCGCCCCGAAACTCTTTCAGAATGCCCGATGAACAACAGCCCATTGGGTGTGAGCATCGAACAAAAGCGCTGCCAGAGGCGTTGTTGAGTCTCTTGATTGAAGTAAATCGCGACGTTTCGGCAAAAAATCGCGTCAAACGGCCCCCGAAACGGCCAGTCCGCCATCAGGTTGAGTTCATTAAACGTGACCATGGCCTTCAAATCGTCGCTGACGGTTGAAACCTGAGGATGCGCGCTGTCGGACCGGGTCCAATTTGACCGGAGATCAGGCGGGATACTGGCAATCTCATCCTTTGGATAGGTGCCGATCTTTGCCTTTTCCACGATCTTGGGATCGATATCGGTGGCGAGGATGCGAATATCCCGATCAAGCGCGTCGGGAATGACCTGTAGGATGGTCATGGCTATCGAATAGGGCTCTTGCCCCGAGGAACAGCCCGCGGACCAAAAGCGCAGGCGATCCCCGGTTCGGGCCTTGTCCTTGAGTTCCGTGGCGAGCGCATTGCGCAACAGGTCGAAGTGGTGCATTTCCCGAAAGAAGCTGGTCACATTTGTCGTCAAGGCCGAAATCAGTTCCAACCGTTCCTGCTCTTCCCCTTTTTGGCCCAACAGGGACAGATATTCGGGGAAACTGGAGATTTTCCGCGACTTCAGGCGACGGGACAGGCGGGAATAGACAAGTGGTTTCTTGCTGTCCGCTAGGCTCAGTCCAAAGCGTTCCTGCGCAAGGGTCGCAATTGCCTTGAAATCTGCGTCACTAAAGGGAATGTCGCGTGAAAACGCGCCATCTGCAGGCTTGTTCATGAAGGCATGCCTTTGCCTGTGTCGAGGACCGCGGCGAGGTTCACAACCCGCACCATTGTGTCGTCCACCGAAATCATGCCCAGAATGCTGTTTCGCGTAGCTTCCGATTTGATATCCGGGGTTTCCTGAATGGCGCTTTTTTCCACCGACAGGATTTCTGAAACCGATTCCACCAACAATCCAATTGTCGCCCCTTCGACCGCAGCGACGATCACGACATTGCGCTCATTGGCGGGAGTCGCGCCAAGCCCGAACCGGGACGACAGGTCGAATATCGGGATCACTGCGCCGCGCAGGTTCATGACGCCAAGTACGTCTGTCGGCGTGTGGGGCAGGGCGGTCACCGGAGTCCAGCGGCGGATCTCGCGGATTTGCGTGATCTCAAGGCAGTAGCTTTGTCCGCCGGCTGAGAAGGTGATGAATTCGAACTGCGTGTCTGCAAGTGCTTCTGCGGTCTCAGGCATGACGAAGCTCCATTCTGGTGTGCTGGGCAAAGGGGTCATTCCCGGAGGAATGGGCAAGCTTGATCAATTCCTCTGGATCAAGGATCAGGGCGATCTTGCCGTCTCCCAGGATGGTCGCGGCGGAAACGCCGCGGATCGCCGCGTAGTTGCTCTCGAGGCTCTTGATCACCACCTGTCTTTGATCGTGGATCGCGGTGACGCGCAGGGCAGTCAGCCCCTGCATTTCCGTGTTCACCAGCAGCAGGATGCCAGCGCTCTTCTGATCTTCTTCTGCGGTTCCGAGTTCGAGGCTTTCCGCCACGTCCACGATGGGGACATAGACGCCTCGAACGCTTACCACTTCGCTATCGGTGCCGACGACGTGGATGTCGCGCGGGTTGGGACGGATGGTTTCGAGGATCGAGGAGATCGGGATCACCATTGTCTGGTTCGCAACGGAAATCACGAAACCGTCCATAACGGCCAGCGTCAGCGGCAGCACAATTGCGAATGTCGTGCCTTTGCCGGGGGTCGAGGTGATGGATACCCGGCCACCCAGCGCCTGTACCGCGTTTTTGACCACATCCATGCCAACACCGCGTCCGGAAAGCGCTGAAACCTGCCCTGCGGTCGAAAAGCCGGGTAGAAACAGGAGGTTGTCGATTTCCGGATCCGACAATTCCACATCCGCGGGCACCAGGTTCTTTTCGATGGCCTTGGCCAAAATTCGCTCGCGGTTCAAACCCGCGCCATCGTCCGAAATCTCGATGAAAACGCTGCCGGATCGGTGGGACGCGGACAATCGGATCGTACCGGTCCGGTCCTTGCCGGCTTCTTCACGGATGTCCGGGTGTTCCAGACCGTGATCGACGGCGTTGCGCACCATGTGGGTCAGCGGATCGGCCAGTCGCTCGATCACCGTCTTGTCCACTTCGGTGGAGTCGCCCACCGTGACCAGCTTGGCCTTCTTTTCCGTGGCATCAGAGGCTTCGCGCACGATCCGCGACATGCGCTGGAACAGCGGTTTGACGGGTTGCGCGCGGATGGCCATGACACCTTCCTGAATGTCGCGCGCCAGCAGTTTGTAGGCTTCGAGCTCATTCGTCAGATGCGCGACGGTGGGAAGGTCAAGCTCTTCAATCCGCTGCGAGATCATAGCCTGGTTGATGATCAATTCGCCCACCGTGTTGATCAACCGATCGACCCTGTCCAGATCGACACGCAATGTGGGTTTGGGGCCACGCGAGTCCTTGATACCTGCCGAGACCGGTTTGGCCGTTTGTTGCAGCGTGCCTTCCGCAGGAACAGGGTCATTGGGCGGACAGGGATCGGTTTTCGGGTCGTCGACGACAGGATGGGCTGTTTCAGAGGGTAGGACTGGCGCGGCGGCTTCGGCTTCGTCGATCGAAATTTCCAGCGTGCATAGGCCTTCGACGAATTCGAAGACTTCATGCAGGGTCGTTTCCGGTTCCGATGTTGCAAGCGTGAGGGTCCAGGACAGGACGGCATCCGCAGGATCGAAGGCGTCAAATTCAGGCAGACCGGTCAAATCGGCCTCTACGCTGAGTGAGCCCAATTCCGCCAGCGCATCAAAGATCAGCAGCGGTTCATGACCGTTTTCGTATAGCGCCTTCGTCGGAAAAAATCGGATTCGGAACAGGCGTTCTGAAAGCGGTTCGTCCAGCGGGACTGCGACGGTGGGACCGTCGAAATCAAGCGTGATGGCATCGAAACTGAACTCTTCTGCTGCAGCCTCGTCCCCGATGTAGCTTTCGAGTTCCGTCACCAGGCCGGATTCGGCCTCATCGTCAAGATCCGTTTCGTCGCGGGCAGAGGCGACCAGATCGGACAACTGGTCGCCGGAGCGGTGGAAGAGGCTCATCAGTTTCTCGTCGACCTGCAGATTGCGGTCGCGAACCTTGTCCATGACGGTCTCGAAGGAATGGGCGAAGCTGACCAGCCGGTCCAACCCGAAGGCACCCGCGCCGCCCTTGATCGAATGGACCGAGCGGAAGACGGCGTTGATCACCTCGATGTCTTCGGGGGCTTCCTCCATCTGGGACATTCCCTCGACAAGCGCTTCGAGGAGTTCTTCACATTCTTCGAAGAATGTATCTCTGATCGAATTTCCAGACATGTCAGCCCATGTGCCCCGTCAGTCGCCGCAGCACCGACACCAGCGAAGCGTCGTCGAATGGTTTCACGATCCATCCGGTCGCGCCGGCATTGCGCGCGCGGGTCTTCAAGTCGTCCGAGCTTTCGGTTGTCAAAACGAGGATCGGCACGTTCGTGCGGTTGGGGCCGCTGCGCAGTGTGTCGATGACGCCAAATCCGTCCATTTTGGGCATGTTGATGTCGGTGATCACAACGTCCGGATCGACGTCCGGAAACACGTCCACCCCTTCCTGACCATCACTGGCGGAGTGAAATTCGAACCCGGCCCCTTCCAGAGAGACACGCAACAGGTTGCGGATGGTCCGCGAGTCGTCAATTGCGAGCACTTTTGTCGTCATTGCAGCGTTTCCTTCTCGAAATGGTCGGGAGAGAGACCGAGCCTTTCGAGCCCCTCACGAAATCTGGGCGACATGTCGGTGACGTCGAATTTCACCTGATCTTTGGCCCATTGTTTCTGCGCCACGAGCAACAGCTGCAGGCGGTGCGAGTCGAGGCGCGAGACATCGCGGGCGGAGACCGTCACCGGCAGTCGCCGAGCGTTCAGGAGGAAGGCAACAAGCGGATCTTCACCGGATCGGGCTCGCGCGGCCCCAAGGGCGTGGAAGTTGACGTCTGACATCGCGAAAATGCATCCTTCGTGGCAGGGTGTGCGTCTTGGCACGGCACATCTGACGCTTTGGAGGAATACGGACGCTCTCTTAACAAAGGGTTCTGATGGCCCGGTCGGAGAATTTGGGAAGCGGGACAGGGCGTTTGGATCAGGCTGTTCCCGCGTCAGAAGAATTATCGGCGTCGTCACTGGCATCGGATTTCTTTGACGCCAATCCGTGGCATCGGCGCCCTTGAAAATCTTTTAGTTGATTGTTTTATTGCAAAAAATTCGTGGATCATGGAGCGCGGAATTGGAGTGGCGGACGCGAGGAAGGTCTGTAGCAGGCAACGACAGTGCCGCAAATCCATTGCGAAATTGAAGAAATTGCGTCGCACAACATTGGCATTGAGGTTGTGAACCGAGCGATCTCATGGAACCCGCGGCGTTCACTTCGTGACGCGGCAAAGGCGTTGCGCTGACTGCCTGAAATTATAGCGCGCCGTCCCGGATTGCAGCTTTCTTGCGCAGAAATCCCGAGGAATGCTGCGATGCAGCATAATTAGCATCGAACGAAAAGGGATCAGTGGGAGGCTGTGGTCATCAACATTCAGGGAGGAGCCGTATGACCACAAAGGATCAGATCCATGTGCATGACTGCCGAAGCCTTCGCCCTTTTTCTCAACATCCTGTCACCTGACAGCATCGTAAGCGCGCCGGGGCATATCACCATCGACGCCACGGTGCGCGCGGCGCATTGGGTGGCCGTCGAAGACGAGTGGTGCACGATGGCGCCGCAGATCGACCGGATGGAACGGGTCTCTGCCCTGTTGAAGGACGATTGAAGGTCTTCAATAGCGGAGCGCGCCAGAGGCGCGCACCGGATGTCTCGCCTCCCGCCTTTGGGGCGGGAGGCTCGGCGCTGGTTGCGCCGTGACGTGTTTAGGGTGGATCAGGCCACCTTGGCGCCGTCCGGTGCAAAGCGCCCGTAAAAGCTCTGGCCCTTGTCCGCCATCTCGCGCAGGACATCGGGGCAGGAGAAACGCGCGCCATGGGCCGCCTGCAACTGATCGCAGCGCTCTGCCGCATATGGCGCGCCGATCATGTCCAGCCAGCTGAGCGGACCGCCTGACCACGGCGCAAAGCCCCAGCCAAGGATTGCACCCACGTCACCTTCGCGGATGTCCATCAGCACGCCTTCTTCCAATGCGCGCACGGCCTCCAGCGATTGTACAAACAGCAGGCGGTGCTGGACGTCGATCAGCAAGGGCTGTTCCTCGGCCTGCGGATACTGGTGGGCCACGACTTGGGACAGTCCCGTGCGCTTGCCCTTTTCGTCGTAGTCGTAGAACCCGGCCTGGGCTTTGCGGCCAAGCCGACCCTGTTCTTCCATCCAGAAGATCACTTCGTCTACCTCACCGTCGGGGTAGGCATCGCCCATGGCGGCACGCGTGGCGCGGGCGATCTTTGCGCCCAGGTCGATAGAGGTTTCATCGACCAGTTGCAGCGGACCCAGAGGCATCCCGACCAGCTTGGCCGCATTTTCGATCAGGGCCGGGGCGACGCCCTCCTTCACCATGCGGATGCCTTCGTTGATGTAGGGGATGATGCAGCGGTTGGCGTAGAAAAAACGCGCGTCATTGACCACGATGGGCGTCTTGCGGATCTGGCGCACGAAATCCAGCGCCTTGGCCACGGCGCGATCACCGGTTTCGCGTCCCTTGATGATCTCGACCAGCATCATCTTCTCGACGGGCGAAAAGAAGTGAATGCCGATATACTGCTCGGCGTTTTTGGACGCCTTTGCCAGATCGGTGATCGGCAGGGTCGATGTGTTCGTGGCAAAGATGCAATCGTCGCCCGTCACGGCATCGACGGCCTTGGTCACCTCGGCCTTGATCTTGGGGTCTTCGAACACCGCTTCGACGATCAGGTCGCAGCCCTTCAGATCGTCGTAAGAAGTGGTCGCGGTGATCCGCGCCAGCATGGCGTCAGCCTTGTCCTGCGTGATCTTCTTCCGGCTGACACCCTTGGCGGCATAGTCGGCGCTATAGGCCTTACCCTTGTCCGCGGCAGCCTGTTCGCGGTCCAGCAGCACCACCTCGATGCCTGCCTGAGCGGAGACCAAAGCAATGCCCGCCCCCATCATGCCCGCGCCCAGAACGCCGACCTTTTTCACCTTCTGATCCGAAACATCCGTCGGACGAACGGCCCCCTTCTCCAGTGCTTCCTTGTTGATGAAGAGCGAGCGGATCATGTTTCCGGAAGAGGGGTTCATCAGGACATTGGTGAACCAGCGTGCCTCGATCTTGAGGGCGGTGTCGAACGGCACCAGCGCGCCTTCGTAGACCGCCGACAGCAGTGCCTTGGCAGCCGGATAGACGCCCTTGGTCTTTCCGTTGACCATCGCACTGGCTCCGACGAAGGTCATGAAGCCGGCAGGATGGTAAGGCGTGCCGCCGGGCATCTTGTAGCCCTTGGCATCCCAGGGCTTCACGATATCTTTGTCTGTCGCCTGCAGCACCCATGCCTTGGCCGCGGCGAGCGGATCTTCGACCACCTCGTCGATCACGCCTGCGGCCTTGGCCTTTTTAGGGTCGTTCAGCTTGCCTTCCAGCAGCATCGGAGAAGCGGCCATCGCCCCCATTTTGCGCACCAGACGCGTGGTGCCGCCCGCACCGGGGAAAATGCCGACCATGATCTCGGGCAGGCCGATCTTGGCCTTGGGGTTGTCGGCGGCAAAGATCCGATGCGTCGAGAGCGGGATTTCCAAACCGATGCCAAGTGCGGTGCCGGGCAGTGCGGCCGCGATGGGCTTGCCGCCCTTCAGGGTCTTGGGGTCCATGCCCGCCCGCTCGATCTTGCGCATGATGCGGTGGGCATTCATGATCCCGTCGAACAGGCCGCGCGCCGGGTCGTCCCCTGCCATTTCCTTCATCTTGGCGATCACGTTCAGGTCCATGCCGCCGGCAAAGCTGTCCTTGCCGGAGGTGATGACCACGCCCTTGACGGCCTCATCGGCCAGCGCCTGATCGATCAACTGGTCAAGGACGTCCCATGCTTCCAGCGTCATCACGTTCATGGACTTGCCGGGCACGTCCCATGTGATCACCGCGACGCCGTCCGCGCCCGTCTCCATCGTGAAATCTGTCATCGTCACTCTCCAGAGTTTTTTGGGGGTCTGCCGGTCCACTGATGGTGGCCCCGGGCGTTAAGAATGGCCGACATGCGCCAGCCGTCGTTTTCATTTTGCAAAAGCGCGGTCGAGACATAGGCGGGTGCCGCGCGCAGTCCCTTGGACATCAGGTGCGTCCGGTATGTCGCCAGAACCGTGCCATCGGGGCAATGTTCGATGTTCAGCGGCTCCCGATGAACAAGGTCCAGAGCCATTTCATCGAAGGCCTGCATGTAGAGGCGGAAGTTTCGTTCTACATCGCTCTCTGAGGTGAGCGTGACGGGCCCGTCGGAGGTCACCATGCTGAATGGCAACAGCAGGCGGGACCGCCATCTTTTCAGATCATGCAGCACGAAACAGCTCGAAATGTCTTCGAGGAACTTGCTGAAGTCCACTTCGCCGAAATGTCGGTCGGTCATGTGTCGTCCAGCCCTTCGCCATTTCGTTTCAGGAACCGCATCTTGCCGTCAGCGACCTCGACTTTCAGGTCGAGATCCGAATACCAACCGGTTTCGGTTTCGGTCCGGGTTCCGACCACGACAAAGGCACCGGGGCCGTCGGAATTATTGACAATATGGTGGCCGTTCGGGTCGCCTGCGGGGAAGGCGCAGCAATCGCCGGGGGTCAGAGGTGTTTCGCCGGTATCGTCCACCAGCGTCAGATTGCCCTCGGTCACCACCAGGAATTCATCCTGGCGTTCGTGCCAGTGACGCAGAGAGGACATCGCGCCGGGCGCCAGTCGGACAAGGTTCACCCCGAATTGGGTCAATCCTGACGGATCTCCCAGCCGAACCTGACTGCGCCCACGAACCTTTTCGTCGTGCGGGGCTGGATATGTAGAGCCGGTGCGCACGGGCAGGCCCTCGATATCAATCTTCGGCATCTTGGCTCCCTTTCCAGTACGACGGGCCGTTATTCTTGGCAGCGGTGCACGGCGCTTTATCGATCATGTCGCACCGCCTTCTGATTGCCCCGCGTCCCGCGCATCTGCGGTCTTGGCGTCCAGTGTCAGGTGGCCCATCGGGTGGATCACTGAGGTCATGCGCCAGTTCAGATCTTCTCCCTGCTCAAGGGTCATCGCGCTGTCATAAGAAGGCACGACCAGTTGCTCGCCGCTCAGAATGTGGGTGCGATACCCGCCCTGGATGCGACGGTTCCCGACTTGTTCGGCGTGGGTCACGCGGCGCACCACAACCGTCACCCGGTGAACGAGGAACTGCGTCCTGTAGCGCCGGAAATCCGGCAGAAGATCCTCCGGCGCCGTCATCACCTGCGTGGACCGGCTACCTTGAACGAACAGCGGAAACTGGACCATGTTCAACAAAATATCGCTTCGATCTTCGAGATAGGCCGTGGTGACCTTGTCCAACACGCTCTGGAAAACGGCCTCTGCGGCGGTGCTGGCCGCTGATGCGGCATCAATCAGCTTTGCTTCGCCCAGGAGGGCCTTCCCGTAGTCGCTATCCTGATGCACGGAATATTGCGTGCCGCTGATCCGCCAGTCCCCACCGTCGCGTCTCTCTAACCGCCCAAGCGCGGCCACTGTCGGTCTTGTCACCGCTCCGCCCCGATCAATGAACCGCGTCACATGGCAGGACCGGATCAGGTCCGGGCCATCAAAAAGCGCAGCCGCGATCCATCGATCCAGAAGACCCAGATCAAGAGCGTCATAATGCGCTCTGATCTCATCAAAGGCCTGTTTCATCTCCTGCTGATTGGACAACCGGCGGATGCCCCCGATTGTTGCGAGGGTATTTGGAAGGTGGAAACAGCGGGCAAAAGCGTCGAAGTCGCCCGAGCGCAGGGTCGCGCCCGTGGCCTCCAGTAGACCGGAGGCCACGGCAAAGGCCTTGGCTTCGGATCCTGCCCGCATGCCTTTACAACCGCTCGATGATCGTCGCAGCCCCCATGCCGGAAGCGATGCAAAGCGTGGCAAGGCCGGTGCCCTTGCCCGTGCGCTCCAACTCGTCCAGCAGCGTGCCGAGGATGATCGCCCCTGTGGCGCCCAGCGGGTGGCCCATGGCGATCGAGCCGCCATTCACGTTCACCTTGCTGTCTTCGACATCGAAGGCCTGCATGAACCGAAGCACGACCGAGGCAAAGGCCTCGTTCACCTCGAACAGGTCGATGTCAGAGATCGACATGCCGCTGTCCTTGAGGATCTTTTCCGTGGCAGGGACAGGGCCGGTCAGCATGATCGTCGGATCGGTGCCGATCTTGCAGGTGGCGCGGATGCGTGCGCGCGGCTTCAGGCCGTGTTTCTCGCCGAACTCCTTGTTGCCGATCAGAACAGCGGCGGAACCGTCCACGATGCCAGAGGAATTGCCCGCATGGTGGATGTGGTTGATACGCTCGAGATGGGGATATTTCATCAGTGCCACGGCGTCGAAGCCGGGCATGACCTCTCCCATGTCCTTGAACGATGGCTTGAGGCTGCCAAGCGCCTGCATGTCGGTGCCGGGGCGCATGTATTCGTCATGGTCGAGGATCGCCAGGCCGTTCACGTCGCGTACGGTGACAATGGACTTCTCGAAACGATTGTCCGCCCAGGCCGCAGCGGCGCGCTTTTGGCTTTCGACGGCAAATGCATCGGCGTCGTCGCGGCTGAAGCCATATTCCGTGGCGATGATGTCGGCGCTGATCCCCTGCGGCACGAAATAGCTGTCCATGGCAAGGCTGGGATCGACCGCGATTGCCGCGCCATCGGATCCCATGGCCACACGCCCCATCATTTCGACACCGCCGGCGATATAGGCCTCGCCCGCGCCGCCCTTGACCTGGTTCGCGGCAAGGTTCACGGCCTCCAGACCGGACGCGCAAAAGCGGTTGACGGCCAGCCCGGGAATGCCCTCGTCAAGGTCAGACGCCAACACGGCAGAGCGTGCCAGACACCCGCCCTGTTCGCCCACTTGCGTGACATTGCCCCAGATCACGTCTTCAACCGCGTGGCCGTCGAGGCCGTTGCGCTCCTTCACGGCATTGAGCACCTGCGCAGACAGGCGCAGAGAGGTCACTTCATGCAGGCTGCCATCTTTGCGGCCCTTGCCTCGCGGAGTGCGCACCGCGTCGTAGATATATGCGTCGCTCATCTTGTCCTCAGATCTTTTGGAGAATGTGAACCGCCTCGACACTGTCGAAGCAGGGAGAAGTAGAGTTCAGACCGGTCGGACCCGCCGAGGTCTTTCTAGCAACTCCGGGAGTTGGAGTGTCGGCGCCCATCGGAGCAACGGTGCTGACGGGCGCCCGAGCAAGCGGGGAAGAGGGCAATGACATTTGCCGTGCTCCCTTCTGTAGGCGTCCCAGTCGGTAGGATGCTTGCTCTGCGTTGCGGCCCAGAGTGATCGGAATCTCTTCTGGCGGTCCACTTCGCTTACGACATGCACGCGCGGTAAATCGGTCTGAACCAGTAGGGCAAAAAAGGTCGTACAGGGCTGCCTTGGATTCGGGGGGTGCAGACCAAGGGCCGGTCAATTCGGCCGCGATATGTGTCGTCGGGATAGCAGGAAACGTCAGGTCGCCGACACTGTCCAGCAGCGTCAGATACTCGGCCCCGTCCTGCCCGCCGTATTGCCAGAACGGCAGGTCCCGTGGTGGGTCCAGAAGCTGCGTGAAAACCGGGGCCGAGGACATGGTCATGCCCGCTCGGAAGGATTGCCGGGCATCAGGTCATACGGCAGCTTCCATCCCGGAAGCCCCTCGATGTTGGCGAGCCAACGGTCGATCGCAGGCCAGTCTCCCCGGTCGAAGCCGAAAGGTTCGGGGTAGAAGAGATAGCCACAGCAGGTCAGATCGGCATTGGTCGGGGCATCGCCCACGATCCAGTCCCGGTTGGCCAGGTGATTGTCGAGGATCGCATAGGCACCTTTCAAACGGCCCTGCATGAAACCGACCACCTCGGCGGGGCGCTTGTCCTCAGGCAGGAAGTTCATCAGGAACCGCGTGATCCCCACCATCGAGGAAAGCTTGTGGTTGTCCCAGAGGATCCAACGCAGAACTTCGCGCTCTTCCTCTTTGGTCTTGCCGCCGAAATGACCATATTTCTGAGAAAGGTATTGCTGAATGACACCGGATTGGCTGAGCCGGACATCGCCATCCTCCAAAACGGGACATTCGCCCATCTCGTTGACGTCTTGCCGGTATGCGTCGCCCCGCGTTTCTCCATTGAAGAAATCTACCTTCACCGGTTCCCAATCGAGACCGGCAAGTTCCAGAGCCAACGCGGCCTTGTAGGAATGCCCCGATTCGCCAAAGCAATAAAGTTTCATGGTCATCGCGCTGGGTCTCCCGTTACGCTTGTTGGTGCTGCGGGAGCGGGGGTTTCACACCCCCGCACCCCCGTGGCGGTATTTTCAAAGAGAAGAAGCGGAAAGGCTCTTTCTCCGGTAACCGCGCGTTAAGGTTAACGCGCCTAGAGTTTTGCTGCGGTGCAGGCTGGCGAGCCGATGACCGCAAGAGGAGAAGCCCCGCACCTATCCAAAGGCGCGGGCAAGGCGGGAAGGTCGACTGCTGCCCTGACCTCTGGGTCCGATGTGCGACCTTCCTGTTTCTTCTCTTTTAAATACGTCATTCCAGCCGCGCCTCCCGCGCCACCGCTAGAGAGTGCGCGCGATCAACTCCTTCATGATCTCGTTGGTCCCGCCATAGATGCGCTGAACGCGGGCGTCCGCCCACATCTCTGCGACCGCATATTCCTGCATGAAGCCATAGCCGCCATGCAACTGCACACAGTCGTCCAGAACCACTCCCTGAGTGTCGGTCAGCCAGTATTTTGCCATCGCGGCTTTTTCGACCGTCAGTTCCCCCGCCAGGTGCTCCGCGATGCAGGTGTCGAGGAAGCTGCGCGCCACGGTTGTTTTCGTCTGACATTCCGCCAGCTTGAAGCGGGTGTTCTGGAACTGTGTCAGCGGTCCGCCGAAGGCTTCGCGCTCCTTGCAGTATTCTATCGTTCGCGCCACAGCGCCTTCCATCGCGCCGACCGCGCCGCAGCCGATGATCAGCCTTTCCTGCGGAAGTTGCTGCATCATCTGGTAGAATCCTTGACCTTCGGCGGTGCCCAGCAGGTTTTCCGGCGGAATTGCGACGTTGTCGAAGAACAATTCTGATGTGTCGGCCGCGTGGCAGCCGATCTTTTCGAGGTTTCGGCCGCGTGTGAACCCTTCGGCTCCCTCGGTTTCGACGACCATCAGCGACACGCCCTTGGCACCCTGTACCGGATCGGTCTTGGCGGCGACCACGATCAGGTTGGCGTGCTGGCCGTTCGTGATAAAGGTCTTTTGTCCCGACAGCCGATAGGCGTTGCCATCTTTTACCGCGCGCGTCTTGAGGTTCTGAACGTCGGAGCCCCCGGAGGGTTCGGTCATCGCCAAGGCCCCGACCAACTCTCCGGTGACCATCTTGGGCAGCCAGCGCTGTTTCTGTTCTTCGCTGCCGTAGGCAAGGATGTAGTGTGCGACGATGCCCGAATGGATGCCGTTGCCCCAGCTGGCAAGGTTGGCGCGCGCCGCCTCGATCAGGATCACGGCTTCATGGCCGAAATCGCCGCCAGCGCCGCCGTATTCCTCGGGGATGGAGGGGCAGAGCAGGCCGAGTTCCCCGGCCTGCTGCCAGGTTTCGCGGTCCATCTGTCCCTGTTTGCGCCACTTGTCGTAGAGCGGCATCCATTCGGTTTCGAGGAACCGGGCGGTCATCTCCGCGAGCATTTCGTGCTCGTCCGTCATCCAGCCGCGCGACATGTTTCCTCCCTCATTTCTTTCGTTCGTCGAGGTCTGCGTTGAACAGGCGCAGCCGATGCGCCAGCGCGTCTTCATCCGTCACGCTTTCGAAATGTTCGAAAAGAAAAGACAGCGCTTCGCCTTCGTCCAACCCAGCCTCCTGGGAAAACTTTCGAAGTCTACGATAGCCGTCTTCGGTCATTGCGACAGGAAAACGCCGCGTCAGACGAAAGCGTTTGGGCATGGGCTCCTCCGGGGCAGTTCATGGGGTGGGGCGGGGGTTTCCCCGCCGCCCTTACCATTGCCTCAGAATGCGTCTGCCTCAAGCGCCATGACGGGATCCGCGCCCGACTCGATCCGTTTCAGGTGCGTTGCCGTCATCGGCAGTTGCCGCGCCATGTAGTAGCGGCCCGTCGCGACCTTGGCGGCATAGAATTCATGATCGCCTTCGCCAGCGGCCAGTTTCGCCTTGGCGGTCCAGGCCATCTTGCACCACATCAGGCCAAGGCAGACATGACCAAAGAGGTGCATGAAGTCATAAGATCCGGACAATGCAGCATTGGGGTTTTTCATGCCGTTCTGCATGAAATACATGCCCGCCGCTTGCAGATCCTTGGAGGCCGCCTTGAGCGGATCGAGGAACTGCTTGTCGAATTCCTCGTCCTGCCCCTTGTGTTCAGAGGCAAAGCTTTTGACCATCTCAAAGAAAGCCATGACATGCTTGCCGCCGTCCTGTGCCAGCTTGCGTCCAACGAGGTCCAGCGCCTGCACGCCGTTTGCGCCTTCGTAGATCATGGCAATGCGGGCGTCGCGGGCGAACTGCGACATGCCCCATTCCTCGATGTAGCCGTGCCCGCCGTAGACCTGCTGTGCCGCCGTGGCCATCTCAAAGCCCTTGTCGGTCAGGAAGCCCTTGATGATCGGGGTCAGCAGGGAGATCAGCCCGTCGGCGTCCTTGTCATCGGTCATGTGCGCCCGGTCGATCATCGACGCGCCCCAGTAGACAAAGGCCCGTGCCCCTTCGACGAAGGACTTCTGGTCCATCAGGTTGCGGCGGATGTCCGGGTGCACGATCAGCGGATCGGCAGGGCCATCGGGGTTTTTTGCCCCGGTCACGTCACGCCCCTGCAGGCGGTCCTTGGCGTAAGCCAGTGCGTTCTGATAGGCCACTTCGGCTTGCGCATATCCTTGCAGGCCGACGCCGATGCGGGCTTCGTTCATCATGGTGAACATGGCGCGCATGCCTTTGTGTTCATCACCCAACAGATACCCTGTCGCCTCGTCATAGTTCATGACGCAGGTCGAGTTGCCGTGGATGCCCATCTTTTCTTCGATCTTGCCGACCGAGACTCCGTTGCGCTCACCGGGGGTGCCGTCTTCGGCCACAAGGAACTTGGGCACGATGAACAGCGACACGCCCTTGATGCCCTCCGGGCCGCCGGGGATCTTGGCGAGCACGAGGTGAATCACATTCTCGGACATGTCGTGATCGCCGGCAGAGATAAAAATCTTCTGGCCGGTGATCTGGTAGCTGCCGTCTTCCTGCGGAACGGCCTTGGTCCGCATCAGGCCCAGATCCGTGCCACAATGTGGCTCTGTCAGGTTCATGGTGCCTGTCCATTCGCAGGTCACCATCTTGGGCAGGTATTTCGCCTTTTGTTCATCCGACCCATGCGCATGGATGGCGGAATAGGCGCCGTGGGTCAGGCCCTGATACATGTTGAAGGCCATGTTGGCGGCCGAAAACTGTTCACCCACCGCAGTGGCGAGGACATAGGGAAGGCCCTGACCGCCGTATTCCGGATCGCAGTCCAGCGCGGTCCAACCCCCTTCGCGAACCTGGTCGAAGGCGGCCTTGAACCCCTCAGGCGTGCGCACCACGCCGTTTTCCAGCGTGCATCCCTGCTGATCGCCCACCGCGTTCAGCGGCGCCGTGACGTTTTCGGCGACTTTCGCCGCCTCGTCCAGAATTGCCTCCAGCGTTTCGCGGTCCAGATCCTCGTATCCCGGGATTCCGGCCGTGTTCAGCTGAAGCAGATCGTCCAGAACAAAGATCTGATCCTGCGTCGGCGCCTTGTATGTGGGCATGTCTCTCTCCCTAGAAGTCCTGCCCGCGGCCGCGGTTACTCGGCCGCGCGTTTCAAATCCATTGAGGCGATCATACGCTCGCCCCATTTCATCTGTGCTTCGAGCTCACCGATGGCCGCGTTCATTTCGTCGCGTTGGCGGATCAGGTCCTTGAGCCGGTCCTGTGCCACTTCGTAGGCGGCTGCCAACTGCGTGCGTTGCTGATCACCCACATGGTAGAGATCCAGCAATTGCCGAATTTCCTCCAGGCTGAAGCCAAAGCGCTTGCCGCGCAGGATCAGCTTCAGTCGCGCGCGATCGCGCCGGGTGAACAGCCGTTTCTGGCCTTCACGGATCGGGAAGAGCAATTCCTTCTGCTCATAAAAGCGCAAGGTTCGGGGGGTTACCTCGAACGCGTCGCACATTTCCCGGATCGTCATCAGTTGCTCATCACTCATGTCTCTCATCCTCAGTGCTCCAGCCATGTCATCAGAACTTCATATGCACTGAGGTGAATGTTCTGCTCTTTTCATACAATGGGAAAAACTGTTGACGTAACTCATACGCTACGTCACTTCTTAGTTGACGTCAGATCAGCAAAGGTCAACTGCGTACTCGTGAAATTTTGTGACTCGCGGTCACGACCAGAGGGGCGGCGAACTCCGTCCATTGCCCCCAGCCCTGGATTGCGAAGGAATTTCAGGCGGTTCCGTCCAGGGCGTTTGCGGTTTGATCGCGCAGCGCCTGCAATTCATCCAGTGCGTCATCCAGCTGACGGCGATCCTCGCGCAGCTGCGCGATTTGTCGATCCGCCATTTCGATCCACGCATGCATCTGAGCTACGGTGCCTTGGGCTTCGTAAATTTCAAGCCATTGACGGATCTCTTCCAGCTGAAAACCGAACTTTCGGCCACGCAGAATCAGGGTCATCCGGGCGATTTCCTTGGCCCCATAGAACCGGGACCGGCCATCACGTTCGGGCTGCAGCAGTTCGATGTATTCGTAATAGCGCAGCGTCCGCGGCGTGACGTCGAACTTCGCGCACATTTCCTTGAATGTCAGACGAGTGTCCGGCATCTCGTGTCTCCCCAAGCGCTCTGCTGCGAATCTAAGCGCCCTGCGCCGGAGAGACAACCCGTGAGCGTCAGCCCGTCCGGACGACAGGGCACGCTTGAAACCCCAGCGAATCCCGGCCCATAACAAGGCACAAGGAGACACTCATGAGTGCAGACAAGAGCCGCATCGCCCGGCAATTCATTGAAACCATCCCGCATTGTCGGGCGCTGGGGATGGAGATCACCGAAATCGGCGACGGCATTGCCGAAATCCGTATGCCCTACGATGAGCGGTTCATTGGCGATCCGGACACCGGGGTCATTCACGGCGGTGCGGTTTCGGCACTCATGGACACCTGCGGGGGTGCGGCCGTCATGAGCCACCCGAAATCGCCTGCTGGGACCGCCACCATTAACCTGCGCATCGATTACATGCGCCCGGCGACGCCCGGCCAGACAATCACGGCGCGGGCCACCTGCTATCACATCACCCGCTCTGTCGCCTTTGTCCGCGCCACTGCCACCGATGAAGATGCGGATCGGCTCGTCGCCACAGCCACCGGCGCCTTTACCGTGGAGGGCAAGTGATGCCGCGCAAGCCCCCCGAGCCCGTTCAGGTCATCAAGCAACGCCGGGATGCGGCGCTTTCGGCGCTGGTTCACGGCGTTCCCTATATCCAGTACCTCGGCGTGCAGTTCGACCGGCGCGGCGATGAGCTGACCGCCATCCTGCCCTTCGACGAAAAACTGATCGGCAATCCCTTTCTGCCTGCCATCCACGGCGGCGTGACAGCGGCTTTTCTGGAGGTCACGGCGATGATCTCGCTCAACTGGTTCTGGCTGTGGGAAGATATCGAATCCGGCGCGCTGGATCTCGAAACCATGTCCCGGGGAAACCTGCCGCGGCTGCCCAAGACCATCGATTTCACCGTCGACTACCTGCGATCTGGTCTGCCGCGAGACGCCTATGCCCGGGCGCGTGTCAACCGGTCCGGGCGTCGGTACGCGTCGGTGCATACCGAGGCCTGGCAGGACAACCGCGACAGGCCCTTTGCCCAGGCGACGGCGCATTTCCTGATGCCGCGCAAGGACCCCTGAGCCCCGGCACATGGAGGAATAGTGGAGAAGGTGGGGGCGCTGCCCCCGTCTCCCTTCGGTCGACTCCCCCAAGGTATTTTTCAGACCAAAGAAGCCCTGTTGCCTGCTTGCGGTTTGGAAGGGGCTGACTTACCCCGGCAGGGGAAGGGGGCTTGGCCCTCTGCCGCATCCGACTTTCGGTGATTTCATGAAGAGCCCCGACAGTATTACCCACGCCCGCGTTCTGGGCATCGCCCTGCCGATTGTCCTGTCCAACATGACGGTGCCGCTTCAAGGGGTCGCCGATACGGCCGTGATCGGCCAGATCCCCGATGCAACGCCGATTGCCGCGGTCGCCGTGGGCGCGGCGCTGATCACCGCAGTGCTGTGGATCTTTGGCTTTCTGCGCATGGGGACAGCAGGAATGACCGCCCAGGCACAGGGGGCGGGGAACCGGGCGGAGGTGGCGGCGCTGTTGACGCGGGCGCTTTTGATCGGCGGGGCAGGGGGGCTGATCCTGATCCCGCTTCTGGCGCCGATATCCGGGTTTGGCTTTTCGGTGTCGCCTGCCGGTGAAGAGGTCAAGACGCTGGCCGCCGGATACATGGACATTCGGATCCTGTCTGCCCCTGCGGCGGTGGCGATCTATGGCATCAACGGCTGGCTTGGGGCGCTGGAAAACACCCGATCCATGCTGATCTTGCAGGTGTGGATCGTCAGCCTGAACATCGCGTTGAACCTGATGTTCGTCGTGGGGCTTGGCTGGGGCGTCGAAGGTGTGGCCACCGCCACCGTGATCTCTGACTGGACCGGGTTTGCGCTGGGCCTGTGGCTATGCCGGGCGGCCTTTCGCAATCCGGCGTGGCGCGACTGGCCACGCGTTTTCGACCGCAAGCGTCTGCGCCACATGGCGGTGGTGAACACCGATATCCTGCTGCGGTCCCTGATGCTTCAGGCGATCATGCTGTCATTCATCTTTTACTACAGCGCGGGCTTCGGTGTCGTCACGCTGGCAGCGACCCAGGTTCTGCTGCATTTCATCGAGATCATGGCCTATGCGCTTGACGGGTTTGCCTTTGCCGCAGAGGCGCTGGTCGGGCAGGCCTTCGGCGCGCGGGCCGTTGCGCCGTTGCGCCGGGCGGTGCGGCTGACCAGCCTGTGGGGGTTCGTCACGAATCTTTTCTTCGCGCTGGGCTTTGCGCTGCTTGGTGGCACGATCATCGACGCGATGACAAAGGATCTGGAGGTGCAGCAAACTGCGCGCAGTTTTCTGCCCTGGATCGTGGCGACCCCGGTGCTGGGTCTGCCAAGCTGGATGCTGGACGGTATTTTCATCGGGGCGACACGTACACGCGACATGCGCAACATGATGGCGATTTCCGTCGTGGTCTATTTCGCGGCTGTCACTGCGCTGATCCCGATCTGGGGAGCGCATGGGCTTTGGGCGGCTTTGATGATCGCCTACGTGACACGGGCGGCGACGCTCGCGCTGCGCTACCCGGCACTGGAACGGGCAGCGGTTGCGGCATAGTGTCAAATAAACATCTGACAGTGCACTAGACGACCGGTCTAATCCTGCCTATCTGCTCTCTCATGACAGAGACACAGACCACCAGACAAAACATACTTGATCGCGGGCAGGCGCTGATGCTGACCTCGGGCTTTGCCGGGATGGGTCTATCCACACTTCTTCGGGCCGCAGAAGTGCCGAAGGGGTCTTTCTATCACTGGTTCGACTCCAAAGAGGATTTCGGCCGCGCCGCGATTGAGGCCTATGTCGACCGCTATCTTGCGCGGCTTGACGCGCTGATCGACGGGCCGGGCACCGCGTCGGAGAGGCTTGACCGTTTCTTTGCAGCCTGGGTGTCCGATAAAGGCGATGCCGGGTCTGCGGAGCAGTGTCTGGTGGTCAAGCTGGGGGCAGAGGTGTCCGACCTGTCCGAACCCATGCGCGCTGCCATGGACCGGGGCGTGCAGCAGTTCGTCGCCCGACTGGCCAAACTTTTTCAGCAGGGGGCCAAGGACCACAGTTTGCGTCTCCTGGACGATCCACAGGCCGAGGCGCGAACCCTTTACGCCACGCTTTTGGGGGCCGCCATCCTGACCCGACTATCGCGCAAGGACACCGCGCTGCGCGATGCAACCGACGCCGCCCGCGCACGTTTGCGGGCCTGATTATTCAATACCAAGGAAATGACCATGAAAGCCGTGATCCACGAAACCTTTGGCGACCCCGTCGACGTTCTGAAAACCGCCGAAATCGACAAGCCCACACCCGGAGCCGGACAGGTGTTGATCCGCACCATTCTGTCGCCGATCCACAATCACAACCTCTGGACTGTGCAAGGGCACTACGGCGTCAAACCACAGCTGCCCGCCACCGGCGGAACCGAGGCTGTTGGCGTGATCGAGGCGGTGGGTGAGGGTGTGCCTGAAGACCTGACGGGCGAGCGCGTGACCGCCGGCAGCGCGTCGAACACCTGGGCTGAGTATTTCGTGGCGTCCGCCGCCGGCATTCTACCTTTGCCGGATGTCATCTCTGACGAGTCTGGCGCGCAACTGGTAGCCATGCCGTTTTCCGCAATTTCCCTTCTGGAGTTCCTGAAGGTCCAGAAAGGGGACTGGGTCGTCCAGACCGCGTCCAACGGGGCCGTGGGCAAGATTTTTGCGAAGCTGGGAGAGGCGCGCGGCGTAAAGGTGCTCAGCCTTGTCCGGCGTGCCGAAGCGATCACCGAAATGACCGATCTGGGCATCGACAACGTCCTGTCGACCGAGAGCGATGACTGGATCGAGCAGGCGCAGCAGATTCTTTGGCCGGATGGTGCCCGCGCGGCGGTGGATTCGGTCGGAGGAGAGGTCGGCGCCGACTTGTTGAACTTGCTGGGCGAAGAGGGGCTGCTAGTCACCTTTGGCACGGCGACGGGTGCGCCGCTGCTTCTGGATACCGCGCAGATCATCTTCAAGCAGATCACGATCAAGGGGTTCTGGGGCAGGAAGGTAAGCGAGGACTTGGGCGCCGAAGACCGCAAGCGGCTGATGACCGAACTGGTCACCCTGGCCGCGCAGGGCAAGCTGCCGCTGAGTGTGGATGCAATCTATTCGCTGGATCAGGGGCCAGAGGCGGCGCGCGCGGCCCGCACCCCGGGGCGCAAGGGCAAGGTCATGTTCCGGCCCTGACACCTGCGGATCCCGAACGGCACCCCGGCCTGCACGCCCGGCCCGCCCCCCGGAAAGACATCCGGGGGTGCGCTCTTTGCCTTTTGCCTCTGGTCACTTGTGCCCCAAATGCCCTATTCAGACGGCCAGACAGAGGAGTGGCGATATGGACGATCTGGTGAACAGCTTCATGACGGGCCCGGATGAAAAGGGCCGCTTTGGCATCTTCGGCGGTCGTTTCGTGTCCGAGACGCTGATGCCGCTGATCCTTGAACTCGAGGAACAGTATGAGCGCGCCAAAACGGACAAGAGCTTCTGGGATGAGATGGACTATCTCTGGAAGCACTACGTCGGCCGTCCCTCGCCTTTGTACTACGCGGAACGCCTGACCGAACGCCTCGGCGGCGCCAAGGTCTACATGAAGCGTGACGAGCTGAACCACACCGGCGCGCACAAGATCAACAACGTGCTTGGCCAGATCATCCTTGCCCGCCGCATGGGCAAGACCCGGATCATCGCCGAAACCGGCGCCGGTCAGCATGGCGTGGCCACCGCGACCGTCTGCGCCAAGTTCGGTTTGAAATGCGTGGTCTACATGGGCGCGCATGATGTCGAACGTCAGCAGCCGAACGTTTTCCGCATGAAGCTGTTGGGGGCGGAGGTGATCCCGGTGACCTCTGGCCGCGGCACGCTCAAGGATGCGATGAACGATGCGCTGCGCGACTGGGTGACCAACGTGCGCGACACCTTCTACTGCATCGGTACCGTTGCCGGTCCGCACCCGTACCCGGCGATGGTCCGCGACTTCCAGTCGATCATCGGCAAGGAAGCCAAGGAACAGATGCAGGAGGCCGAAGGCCGTCTGCCCGATACTATCATCGCCGCCATCGGCGGTGGCTCGAACGCGATGGGGCTGTTCTATCCCTTCCTTGACGACAAGGATGTGAACATCATCGGCGTCGAGGCAGGCGGCAAGGGTGTGAACGAGAAGATGGAGCATTGCGCCTCCCTGACAGGCGGGCGTCCCGGCGTGCTGCATGGTAACCGCACCTATCTGTTGCAGGACGATGACGGCCAGATCCTCGAAGGATTCTCGATCTCGGCCGGGCTGGATTATCCCGGCATCGGTCCGGAACACAGCTGGCTGCATGAGGTTGGCCGCGCGAAATATGTCTCGATCACCGACAAGGAAGCGCTTGCCGCCTTCCAGCTGTGCTGTGAGACTGAAGGGATCATTCCCGCGCTGGAGCCGAGCCACGCGCTGGCCCATGTGGCAAAGATTGCCCCGGACCTGCCCAAGGATCACATCATCTGCATGAACATGTGCGGACGCGGTGACAAGGACATCTTTACCGTGGCCAAACACCTTGGCGTGGATATGTCCGGCACCGAAGGGCGCAGCGCCGGATAGGATCGAACGGTTCTGCAATGAACAGCATCAGGATCGCGGGCATCATGTCCGCGATCCTTTTTTTCAGGGTCCTTGCCGGAATCGCGTCTTGGATTTCGCAACGATCAACACTGTCCGCAGCGCGTACGCCAGAGGTTTTCCTTGCGCCTGCTTCATGGCGTCGGTGCGGCGGTAAAAGCAGATCACACACCGTCGGTGTGCTGTTCCAAGATTTTCAATGGCACGACGTCCAAGGCGCGCATATGCGTGGCAGGCAGGTGCACCTTGGGCGCGCAGCCTTCGTCATGAGCCTGCAGGAACCGCGCGGCGCAAAGGCACCAGCGGTCGCCGGGCTTCAATCCGGCAAAACGGAACTCGGGCCGAGGTGTCGACAGATCGTTCCCCACGTATTTCGAAAAGGCGAGGAACTCTGCGGTCATGACGGCGCAGACCGTGTGGCTGCCTTGATCTTCGGCGCAGGTATTGCAGTGGCCGTCGCGAAAGAAGCCGGTCAGCGGTTCCTGAGAGCAGGCCTCAAGCTCTCCGCCCAGAACGTTGAGAGAGGGGTCTTTTTTCAGCATTGCATCACTCCGTTCACAATGCGGCCAAGCGGCGGAACATCTTCAGTGCATCGTCAAAGGCTCCGGCCTCGCGAAACTTCAGATCTGCCCCGGTCAACGCCACAACCGTTGCGCTGGCTCGGTCGACATAGACATACTGCCCATAGATGCCGCGCGCCATGAACTCGCCTTCACGGGCATCGGCAGGCATCCACCATTGATAACCATAGCGCAATTTACCCGCTTCCGTATTAGCCGAAGGGGCCGTACTTTCAAGAACCCAGGATTCAGGCACGATCTGTTTGTCGAACAGCCGCCCATTGTTTCGAAACATCTCTCCCAGACGGGCATAGTCGCGCAGGGTCATGTTCAGGCCGCCCAAGGCAAAGGCCACACCGTAACCGTCTGACAGATAATAGGGTTCGCCATAGGCACCCATCGGTGTCAGCAAGTTATCGGCCAGCAATTCCGGCAGGGTCCGTCCAGTCGCGCCGCGAATGAGCATCGACAGGATATGCGTATCGATTGACACATACCGCCACCGGCCACCCGGCGCCGCATCGTTTTCGGTCAATCCGCTCGCAAAGGCGTCCATCGACGCACCCAATGCAAGGACGCGCCCCATCTTGTTGATGTCACTCCAGAAATCCAGATAATCCTCGTCAAAGACCACGCCCGTCGACATCTGCAGAACGTTGCGCACCGTGGCATCGGCATAAGCCGTGCCCTTCAATTGCGGCGCGTATTTCACCACGGGATCGTCAAGATCGTCGATCTTGCCCTGCGCGTGCGCGATCCCGATCAGCGCCGACAGATAGGATTTCGCGATGGACCACGAAATCCGCAGATCGTCCTGCCCGGTGCCAAGGTGATAGCTCTCGTGCACGCGCTCACCGTTCTTCAGGACAATGGCCCCGGTTACGGCGCGGCGAGACAGCCAGTCGGCCCAGTCGTCGGGCATCGCCAGTTGCGGCCCTTCGGGCAGCGGGGCGGCGGCACGTTGAACGGGTATCGGACGCGTCTCGAACAGCGCATCCATGTGGCTGAAATTGTGAACGATGCGATCCTCATCGAACAGGGTCAGCACCGCCGCCAGCCGCGTGATCTGCTCACGATAACCATAGGCAAGCCCCGCCAGACCGGCGAACAGGATCAGCGTGATCGCGTAAACCCGTCTGCGGCGCTTGGGGACTGTCACCGGAACTTGTCCACAAGCCGCTGCAGCGGGTTGCGCGTTTCTTCTGACGCAGGGGTGTCCTCTGGCGCTGGTCCGGTGGCCGGTTTTGCCGCCGGCGTGTCTGTCTCCGCTTTTGTCGCGGGTTTGGCCGTCCCGCCCGAGGAGCGGGGCGGCGCCACACGCAGGGCGACCGCGTTCATGAACTTGCCCGCATCGCCGTCGGCCAGATGGCCCGCCCCGTCCGCGATGCCCCGCATCAGGTCGTCCAGCCAGTCCTGATCCGCCTTGTGGAAATCGTGGAGGACGTAGGCCGCCACCAGTTCCTTGCGCCCCGGATGCCCGATGCCCAGCCGCACCCGGCGATAGGCATCGCCTATGTGCCCGTGGATCGACCGCAGCCCGTTGTGACCCGCGTGCCCGCCGCCGGTCTTGACCTTCAGCTTGCCGGGCGCAAGGTCCAGCTCATCGTGGAATACGGTAATGTCTGCGGGCTCCAGCTTGTAGAACCGCATCGCCTCTCCCACCGATTGGCCGGACAGGTTCATGAAGGTTTCGGGCTTCAGCAGCAGCACCTTGTCACCGCCCAGCCGCCCCTCGGCGATCTGGCCCTGAAACTTGGCCTTCCACGGGCCAAACCCATGTTCTTCGGCGATGCGGTCCAGCGCCATGAAGCCGATGTTGTGCCGGTTTCCGGCGTATTTGCTGCCGGGATTGCCGAGACCAACGAATATCTGCACTGTGCCCTCCGGGTCCTGTCTGCCCGCCCTATGTAGGACAGGGCAGACGCAAATCACAACGGGAGAGCGGTATGTACCTCACCATGAACCGGTTCAAGGTGGTCAAGGATCAGGCGGAGGCCTTCGAAGACTTGTGGAAAAGCCGCGACAGTCATCTGAAGACGGTGCCCGGCTTTCGCAGTTTTGCGCTGATGCGCGGGCCAGAGCATGAAGACCATGTGATCTATGCCTCTCACACGATCTGGGAGGATGAGGCAAGTTTCACGAACTGGACCAGATCCGAGGCGTTTCGCACAGCTCACGGCGGGGCGAAAAGCTCGGCCCATATGTATCTGGCTCCACCGGAACTGGAAATTTTCGAGGCGGTGCAGGAGCTTGTCGCGTGATCGTGCAGGTGGGGTTCACGTAACGTCAATATGCGGGCATGATTCAGCTTTTGAACAGGTCCCGTCATGCCCGATCTATACCTCGAAATTGACAAGCAACCGGACAGCGTGCTCGAAGCCATCGCCAACTCGATGGAAGACCGCATTGCCGATCCGACCATGCAGGACATCTGTGCCTCTTACATGGGGCGATTGCCGGGGCCGGGGGCAGATGTGGTGGAAATCGGCTGTGGCAACGGATCTAGCACCGAATTGATCCTGCAAAACATGCGCCCCGCCCGCCTGATCGGGATTGACCCGGCCAAGGGCCTGCTGGATCGCGCAGACGGGCGATTTGCAGACCGTCCAGAGGTCTCCTTTGTCGTGGGCAACGCCTGTCGGACTGGTTTACCGGGCGCCTCTGCGGACGTTGTGGTGGCCCACACGGTTTATTCGCATCTTGAGGACCCGCAGGCAGCGCTGGCAGAGGCGTTTCGCTTGCTGCGCCCCGGTGGCGTGCTGGCGGTCTTCGATGGCGACTATGCCGCCAACACGGTGTCGTTGTTCGATGGAGACCCGCTGCAGGCGGCAATGGAGGCCACCACGCGCAACCTGATCCACGCGCCGTACATCATGCGTCATATGCCCCGGATGATGACCGAAGCCGGGTTCACGGGCACGCGCAGCCGCGCCCACGGCTTTGTCCAAACCGAAAACCCCGCATATTTTTGTTCACTGCTGGCGCGTGGCGTGACGGCGTCGGCGAATGTAGGAGAGTGTTGCGACGGGCTGGCGCAGGCCTTTCAGACAGAAGCGCAAAACCGCGTGGCAGAGGGGCGCTTCTATGGCGCGATCCTGTTTGCCAGTCACGTGGCACAGAAACCGGCCTGAAACGAAACAACCCCGCCAAAGGGCGGGGCTGCACGAAACGCCAAGCGTTTGATAAGCGATCAGGCTTCGGCTTCTTCCGTCACTTCTTCTTCGACCGCTTCTTCTTCGTCATCCGACGCGGCCAGACCCGAAGGTGCCGAGATGTTGGCGATGACAAAGTCACGGTCGATGGTCGGCTTGGTGCCTTCCGGCAGGGTCACGTCCGAGATGTGGACGATGTCGCCAATGTTGAGGCCGGCAAGATCGACTTCGATCTTCTCGGGGATCTCGCCAGCGGTCACGAGCAGTTCGACCTCGGGGCGGACAACCGTCAGAACGCCACCCTTCTTGATCCCGGGCGCGGTTTCCTCGTTGAGGAATTCGACCGGAATGAAGAGCTTGACCTTCGAGGTGCGGCGCAGACGCATGAAATCGACGTGCGTCGGCAGGTCCTTGACCACGTCACGCTGCACATCGCGGCAGATGACGCGGACGTCTTCCTGGCCTTCGACCTGCAGGTTGAACAGGGTCGACTTGAAGCGGCCCGCTTTCAGTTTCTTGAGCAGCTCGTTGAAGGGCAGTTGGATCGGAAGAGGATCCTTGTCGCCACCAAAAACGATCCCGGGAACCATGCCTGCTCGGCGTGCCTGACGAGCGGCGCCCTTGCCTGTCCCCGTCCGTTCCTGGGCTTTGAGATCAGGAATCTCACCAGCCATATTGTATCTCCATCATATACAGGGGGGTGCCTCCAAGGCTGTCACCCCGCGTGAGCGTGTGCGCCTAGACCGGATCGGCCCATTTGGCAAGGTGTTTCTTGCCCAAGAGCGCGCCGAGCGTCCCCGTAATCCCGTTCTCCGGGAAACGATCACATTCGGCCCAGCATAACCGGGGCTCCGCCCCGGTCAGCGTCGGTTTCACACCCAGTCGCCGGAAAAACCCCTTGGCACCATCAGGATATCGCGGTCCACCGTTTCGACATCCGTATGACCGCACAGCGCCATCGAGTGATCCAGCTCCTTGTGCATCAGTTCCAGCGCCTTGCTGACACCTTGCTCCCCCTGCGCGCCAAGGGCATAGATGTAGGCCCGGCCAATCCAGCATCCCTTGGCGCCCAGCGCACGTGCCTTCAGCACGTCCTGCCCCGAACGCACACCGCCATCCATGTGGACCTCGATCTTGTCGCCCACAGCGTCGACGATGGGTTCCAGCGCGCGGATAGAGGACAGCGCCCCGTCCAGCTGCCGCCCGCCGTGGTTGGAAACAACGATGGCGTCGGCGCCGACGTTGCAGGCCTCCAGCGCATCACGCGGGTCCATGATGCCCTTGATGATCAGCGGGCCGTCCCACATCTTGCGGAACTGGCGGATGCGGTCCCAGTTCAGCGACTGGTCAAAGCTCTCTGCCGTCCATGACGTCAACGAAGAGGGGTTTGTCACACCTTTGGCGTGGCCGACGATATTGCCGAAAAAGCGACGTTTCGTCTGGAGCATGTTCAGGCCCCAGGTCACCTTGGTCATCATGTTGGCGATGGATTTCGGCGTCAGTTTGGGTGGGGCGGACAACCCGTTCTTGAGGTCCTTGTGACGCTGGCCCTGCAATTGCAGATCCACGGTGATCACAGCCGCCGAACATTTGGCGGCCTTGGCCCGGTCAAACAGGTTCTGCATGAAGGCGTCGTCCTTCAGTGTGTAGACCTGCATCCAGAAAGGTTTGGTGGTGTTCTCGGCCACGTCTTCGATCGAGCAGATCGACATGGTCGAGAGGCAGTACGGCACACCGAATTTTTCGGCGGCACGGGCGGCAAGAATTTCGCCGTCGGCGTGCTGCATTCCGGTCATGCCGACCGGCGCCAGCGCCAGCGGCATCGCCACGTCCTGCCCGATTAGTTTTGTTTTTGTCGACCGGCCTGCCATATCGACGGCCACACGCTGCCGCAGATAGATGTCGTCAAAGTCGGAACAATTCTCGCGGAAGGTCTGTTCCGTCCAACTGCCGGATTCGCAGTAGTCATAGAACATCTTGGGCACACGGCGGCGGTAGAGGCGCTTGAAGTCCTCGATCTCTGTCATAATGGGCATGGCGGGGGCTCTTTTGCGGGAATTGGTAAGGTCTTTTTGCCAATACTGCGCGGTTTGCGCAATGCGACTCTTAAGCTCGCCTTCATCGCTTTGCTCTATCGCAGGTCCCGCAGGGTATTGGAGCGCGCGCATGAAGGGCATTGTATTCACCGAGCTTCTGGACATGGCGGAGCAGGCGATCGGGGAAGAGGCGGTCGACGATATTCTGGATAACCTGGAACTGACCAATGGCGGGGCCTTTACCGGCGTCGGGAATTACCCATGTGCCGACCTGATCAAGATCGTGCAGTCGGTCAGTGACTGCACCGGCATCCCGGGTGAGGATCTGCAACGCAAATTCGGCGCGTGGATGCACGGCCGGTTCGTTCAGACCTATCCGCAGTTTTTCGCGGACAAACGCACGGTTCTGGACATGTTGGACGCGATAGAAACAGAGGTGCATGTCGAGGTTCGCAAGCTGTACCCGGACGCGGAACTGCCGGTGTTTGGAACGAAATGGATGTCGCAGACCCATTTGCGGATGACCTATCGCTCTCAACGGCCGCTTGTTTCCTTTTGCCATGGATTGATCGAAGCCTGTGTGCTGCATTTCGGACAGCCTGCCCGCGTCGAGATCGAGCGGGTTTCCGACAATGAAGCCGTGTTCGACGTCCAGTTGGAGCAATGATGCATGGGCGAGGTCGGGCGTGCCATTGCGGATGACAGGGTTTCCCGCCGACGTTACGACCGAGAACGCGCCGCGAGGCAGGAGGCCGAGCGCCTGCTGGAGGCGAAAAGCCGGGAGTTGTTCGGCGCTTATGAAGCGCTGAAGGCTCAGGCTGCGGCGCTGGAACTGATGGTCACGGAACGCACCGCAGAGTTGGAAGCGGCCAAGACCACCGCAGAATCCGCCAACGCCGCGAAAAGCGGATTTCTGGCCATGATCAGTCATGAAATCCGCACGCCGCTGAACGGTGTCTTGGGCATGGCGACGGCCCTGACCGAAAGCGAACTGCCGACAGAGCAGCACGAAATGGCCGAAGTCATCCAGTCCTGCGGATTGTCCCTGTTGGAGCTGTTGAACGATCTTCTGGACCTCTCCAAGATCGAGGCGCACAAGATGGAGGTCGAAAAGCGCGACTTTGACCTCGATGCCCTGTGCCGAGAGGTCGAGCAGGTCTATGGCCCCAAGGCCGTTTCGCAGGGGCTGACCCTGACCGTGACACAGGCCAAGGGGGTCGGCGGGCGGTTGCGCAGTGATCCGACCCGGTTGCGGCAGGTCATCACCAATCTCGTGTCCAACGCGCTGAAATTCACTGCGCGGGGCGGCGTCAACGTGGATCTGTCGCGGGATGGTCCGATCCTTGAAATCCGTGTCAGCGACACCGGGCCGGGCGTGCCCCCGGAAAAACGTGCGCGCCTGTTCGAGGCCTTCACCCAGGCAGACGCCTCAATCACGCGCAAGTTTGGCGGCACGGGGCTTGGCCTGACGATATCCCGCCGTGTTTGCCGGTTGCTGGGCGGAGACCTGATCTATCAGGAGGCGCCGGGCGGTGGCGCCTGTTTCGTGGCGCGACTGCAGGTGCAGGACGCGGGCAGCCCGAGGGTCAGGCGGGACGTTGGAGGCGCCAATTCCGAAGCGGTTCTGTCACAGAAGCGCTGGCGCGTTCTTGTGGCCGAGGACAGCGAAACCAATCAGCGGGTTCTGCGACTGCTGCTAAGGCGCTACAGGCTGCAGCTGAAGATGGTAGAGGACGGAGCGGAGGCGGTAGAGGCGCATTGCGCAGACCCCTATGACCTGATCCTGATGGACGTGAACATGCCCGTTATGAACGGGCTGGAGGCCGCGGCCATGATCCGGCAGGTCGAGGAAGCGCAGGACGCCCCGCGCGTTCCGATCATCGCGCTGACGGCCAACGCGATGACCCATCAGGTGTCCAGTTACCTGCGTCAAGGGATCGACGCACATGTCGCCAAGCCGGTCAAACGAGAGGAACTGGTTGCCGCAATGGCCGAGTTGCTGATCGATCAGGCAGAGTGAGCGCCGTCGGCGAGGCCTTTGACGAAACTCAGGACCTCTTCCACCGGCTTGCCCGAGGCGATCTCGCCGACGATGGCGGATCCGACGACGCAGCCATCTGCGACAGAGGCGATTTCCCGGCTGGTCTCCGGCGTGCGGATGCCAAAGCCGACGATCACCGGCAGATCTGTCTGCGACTTGATCCGCGCGACTTCCGGGCCGACATCGGTGGCTTGCGCGGCGGCGGCACCGGTGATCCCGGTGATCGAGACATAATAGACAAAGCCAGAGGTATTCTGCAGCACCTTTGGCAGGCGCTTGTTGTCAGTGGTCGGCGTTGCAAGGCGGATGAAGTTCAGACCGGCCTTCTGCGCCGGAATGCATAGTTCCTCATCTTCCTCCGGCGGCAGGTCGACGATGATCAGCCCGTCGATCCCAGCCTCGTTGGCCTGCTGCAGAAAGGTATCGACGCCGCGCGAATAGATCGGGTTGTAATAGCCCATCATGACGATCGGGGTCTCATTGTCCCCGGCGCGGAAGTCACGCACCATTTGCAGGGTCCGGTCCAGTGTCATGCCACCTTCCAGCGCGCGCTGACCGGCAAGCTGGATCGTCGGGCCGTCGGCCATCGGGTCCGTAAACGGCAGGCCGAGTTCGATCACGTCGACACCGGCGGCGGGCATGCCCTTCATCACGGCAAGCGAGGTGTCCACATCCGGATCCCCGGCCATGATATAGGCGACAAAGGCTTTGCGGCCCTCGGTTTTCAGCCGGGCGAAGGTGGATTCGATACGTGTCATGTCTCACTCCCAGAAGGCTTTTGCCTCTTGCCGGATCGGAATGGGAAAATCAATGGCGGGCGACGTTCTGGCAAAACATGACGGTTTCTTGACGCACCTCAAGGCGTGGCTGCCCAAGACCTGCGATAATCAGGTGGAATTGAAAAGGAGACCCTATGCCGCCAGCCTTCGACGCCCCCGTTCCGCAGACCATGCCCCCCGAAAACGACGTGCAGACCAAAGCCGCGCCGCAGATCGCCCCCGTCGAGAATGGGCCAATTAACGAGGCGACAGAGCTTCCTGTGCCGACGCCGCAGCCGGGTCCGCGCAATCGCCACCCCAGTCCTGATGAGATTCGACGTGCCTTTGAAACCGGTGAATATCCCTATGAAAGGAAGCTGTCGCGCCGCGCCTACGAGCGTGAAAAGGCCCGGCTTCAAGCGGAACTTCTGAAAGTCCAGCATTGGGCCCAGGAAACCGGGCAGAAATTTGTCTTGCTGTTCGAAGGTCGTGACGCCGCTGGCAAGGGCGGGACGATCAAGCGCTTTACCGAGCATCTCAACCCGCGTCTTGCGCGCGTGGTGGCACTGAACAAGCCCACCGAAGAAGAACGCGGCCAGTGGTATTTCCAACGCTACATTCAGCACCTTCCGACCAGCGGTGAGATCGTGCTTTATGACCGGTCTTGGTACAATCGTGCCGGGGTGGAGCGCGTCATGGGGTTCTGCGAGCCGAACGACTACCTCGAATTCATGCGTCAGACGCCGGATTTGGAGCGGATGCTGGTGCGTTCCGGGGTCCAGCTGTACAAATACTGGTTCTCCGTCACCCAGGACGAACAGCGTACGCGGTTCAAGAGCAGGGAGACAGACCCGCTGAAGCAGTGGAAACTGTCGCCGATCGACATGGCCAGCCTGAATAAGTGGGATGACTATACAGAGGCGAAAGAGGCCATGTTCTTCTACACGGACACCGCCGACGCGCCCTGGACCGTCATCAAGTCGGATGACAAGAAACGCGCGCGCCTGAACTGCATGCGGCATTTCCTGTCGACGCTGGATTACCCGGACAAAGATCCCAAGATTGCCAAGGCCCCCGATCCGCTGATCGTCGGCGGGGCAGGGAACGTCATTCACCGCTCCAAGCATATTCTTGGCAAGGCCCTGCATCCGGACACGCGCAAGGCGACCTGACCATTGGCCGGGCGGCTCAGGTGATGTCGCCCAGCCAGACCATCAGCGGGGCGAAGGCGGTGAAGACGTGGCGCAGGGTGCCGTCTGGATCGTCTGACAGCCCATCTTCCAGCCGGTCCTGCCACGCAACGAATCCCTTGTGCCGCAAAAGCTCCTCGCGTGGGTGATCGTCGGGGTAGGGGGGCGGCACCCGTTCCAGCGCCGGTGGATCGACGCGCCAGTCTTCCCGATCCAGATGTTCTGCCAATTCCGCGCCGGTGTCCGCGATGACAGCCTCGCGCCATCGGCTCAGCTGTTCCGGTTCGAATCGCATAACGCCCGCCCCGGCCGTGGCGTAATCGGGCGAAATGCCCAGCATCCAAGCGCGCCCATCGGGCAGGGACCACATCATGTGCAGGTGCGTGTGATACGGTGTCTTGTCTTCGGAAAAGCGCACGTCGCGGTGCGGACGGAACAGTTTCGTGCGCGGCGGGCTGCCGCTTTCGTCTTGCAGCCATTGGGCGATCTGCGCCAGCAGCTTCTCAGCCGGTCGCTTGAGCGTGCTGTCGTAGCGCGCCTTGTTCGCCTGAAACCAGCCGCGGTCGTTGTTGTCCGACAGCTCTAAAAGAAAGCTGCGCGCGTCCGGCATCAGCCGGTTCAGATCCACTGGTTCTGCCATGATGATATCCCGGGAACAAAAAGCCCTGTTAATGAAGGATAGCATAGCCTGTCCAGAGACGCACCTCTGCCCTTGCCACTGCGGCGGAGCGGTTCTAATGGCTCGCCATGACCTATACGAATAGCCATAGAAAGCACCTGAACGCGATCCTGCGTCTGGGCCTGCCGCTGATCGGCGGGCATCTTGCGCAATTCGCCATCAGCCTGACCGACACCATCATGATCGGCTGGTACGGGGTGCCCGAACTGGCGGCGCTGACGCTGGCGGGATCACTGTTCTTTACGTTGTTCCTGTTCGGATCGGGCTTCGCATGGGCTGTCATGCCGATGGTGGCGGCCTATGCCGCCCGCGGGGACGAGGTGCAGATCCGCCGGTCCACGCGCATGGCGCTATGGCTGTCGATCCTTTACTTCTTCGCGACCATGCCGCTGCTGTGGTATTCCGGCGCGATCCTGCGGGCCATGGGTCAGATCGAAGAGGTGGCATCGCTGGCGCAGGTTTATCTGCGCATTGCCGGGGTCGGAATGCTTCCCGCGCTGGGCGTCATGGTGCTGAAAAACTACCTTGCCGCGCTGGAACATACGCGGGTCGTCCTGTGGATTACGCTTGGGGCCGCAGGGGTCAATGCGCTGGTCAACTATGCGCTGATCTTCGGCAATCTGGGCGCGCCTGAAATGGGTATCGCCGGTGCGGCGCTGGCCTCTGTTTCGGTGCAGATCGTGTCCTTGGTGCTGGTGGTGATTTACGCACTGCGGATCCTGCCGCAGCATGACCTGTTCGTGCGTTTCTGGCGACCGGATTGGGAGATGTTCGGGAAGGTGTTCCAACTGGGGTGGCCGATTGGCCTGACGACGCTGGCCGAGGTGGCCCTGTTCGCCGGCTCGGCGGTGCTGATGGGATGGCTGGGAACCATCCCGTTGGCGGCACATGGCGTGGCGCTGCAGATTTCCTCTGCTGCGTTCATGGTCCAGCTTGGCCTGTCGAACGTGGCGACGGTACGGGCGGCGTCCGCGCTGGGCCGGGGCGATCTGGAGGATCTCCTGCAAGGGGCCAAGGTAATCTCGTGGTTGGGCGCCGGGGCAGTGGCGCTGACGATGACGGTCTTCCTGCTGCTTCCGGAAACCTTGATGGGAATGTTCATCGACCCCGAAGACCCTGACCGTGCGGCGATTATCGCGGCAGGGACCGGCCTTTTGATGATGGCGGCGCTGTATCAGGCGGTGGACGCCGCACAGGTGATCCATGTGGGCCTGCTGCGCGGGCTGCAGGACACACGCACGCCGATGATCATGGCGGCGGTCGCCTATTGGGGCGTGGGCATGCCCGCCGCCTATCTGTTTGGTATCAGGCTGGACTGGGGCGGGATGGGCGTCTGGTTCGGACTTGTGCTTGGCCTTGCCGTTGCCGCGGGTCTTCTGATGACCCGCTTCTGGCGGCGCAGTCCGGGCCTGATGGCGCGCAGCCTTGCCGCCTGACGTCCGGGCTTTTGTGCAACACCGATAGCACTTGGCCAGTTCCTCCCGGGCATTTCCATGCGAAACGCCGTTTTATGGGGGTATTCCTGTATTGAGTGGCGAGAAGTCGATTGGTTTAGTGCTCTCGTCGGGACCGCAACAGCGGCTTGGACCACTCTAGGGACAACAGGACGTTTTCAGGAGACGAAAATTATGGACGCAGCGGCAGGCGGGTACACCCGCAAGGTGACCATGGGGGAGGCGATCAAGCTCTTCTTCACCAACTACGTGAAATTCGACGGCCGGTCGAACCGGGGTGAATACTGGTGGGCCTTCCTCGGGATCATCATCATTTCCTTCGTCCTCGGCATGATCGATGCCATGTTGGGCATTCAGCTGCTGGGCCTCATCTTTTCGCTGGCGACGCTGGTTCCGGGCATCGCCATCGGCGTGCGCCGTCTGCATGACATCGACAAATCGGGCTGGTGGCTGCTGATTGGCCTGATCCCGCTGATCGGTGCGCTGGTGCTGATCTACTTCTTCGTGCAGCCGCCGACCCCGGGTCCGAACCGCTTCGGCTGAGCCATCACGCAGCGCAGGTTTCAAACGCCCCTCTTTCCCCCGGAAAGAGGGGTTTTTCTTTGCCCGCTTGCGTCCCTGCCTGTGCGCGCATAGAAGCGGCGCGTCACGCATGATGGAGGGTGTCGCATGGGCTTTCGGATGGGAATCGTGGGGCTGCCCAACGTGGGCAAGTCGACCCTCTTCAACGCATTGACCAAGACCGCCGCGGCGCAGGCGGCGAACTTTCCCTTCTGCACGATTGAGCCCAACGTGGGTGACGTGGCCGTGCCCGATGCGCGGCTGGACAAGCTGGCCTCTATCGCCTCGTCCAAGCAGATCATTCCGACCCGCATGACCTTTGTCGACATCGCGGGCCTCGTGAAGGGCGCCTCAAAGGGAGAGGGGCTGGGCAACCAGTTCCTTGCCAACATCCGCGAGGTGGACGCCATCGCCCACGTCCTGCGCTGTTTCGAGGATGAGGACGTGACGCATGTGGACGGCCGCGTCGATCCGGTCAGCGACGCCGAGACCATCGAGACCGAACTGATCGTCGCCGACCTCGAGAGCCTCGAAAAGCGGCTGCAGAACATCGTCCGCAAGGTGCGCGGTGGCGACAAGGAAGCCGCCCAGCAGGAGCGCCTGATGAAGATGGCGGTCGAGGTTCTGGAACAGGGCCAGCCGGCGCGGGTGGTCGAGGTGGCCGAGGACGATCTGAAGGCGTGGAAGATGCTGCAGCTTCTGACCGCCAAGCCGGTGCTCTACGTCTGCAACGTGGATGAGGGAGACGCCGCCGAGGGCAATGACCTGTCGGCCAAGGTGGGAGAGATGGCGGCGGCACAGGGCAATGCGCACGTCGTGATCTCGGCCAAGATCGAGGAAGAGATCAGCCAGCTGGACGCCGAGGAGGCGCAGGAATTCCTGTCCGAACTGGGTCTGCACGAGGCCGGTCTGGACCGGCTGATCAAGGCGGGCTACGAGCTTTTGGACCTGCAGACCTATTTCACCGTCGGTCCCAAGGAGGCGCGCGCCTGGACGATCAAGCGGGGCACGCGGGCACCGCAGGCGGCGGGTGTGATCCACGGCGATTTCGAAAAGGGTTTCATCCGGGCAGAGACCGTGGCCTATGACGATTATCTGGCCTGCAACGGCGAGACGGGCGCTCGGGACGCGGGTAAATTGCGGGCCGAGGGCAAGGGGTATGAGGTCAAGGACGGGGACGTGTTGCACTTCCTGTTCAACACCTGATTTACAGGGCTATGAACTGGGCTGTCCACGCGTGGTGAAATACCCAGGGTAAGTTTGCCACTTTGGGCATTTCGGCTGCCACCTGGCGGGTCTATCTCTGCCACCTCGGCGTAAGTCATTGAAATTGTGTGACACAGAAAACGCCGCTCCGAGACGGGGCGGCGTTTCTCGTTCCCGGTGGCCGGGCTTGACCTTTGGCCTGCGCATCGCCTTCTTGTCCGGCATGACACATGCTCTTCCCATCGGCCTCATACGGGGCACCTGAACCGCCCCTCCGGGCCCCGGCGCGCCGCCATGTGGCTGCGGCCTGGGCCTGTCCCGTTCAGCCAACTTTGGTAAGACCACCATGCCCAAGATCAAGATCATCCATGTGCAAAACCTCGACACCGACGAGCGCGCCATCAACAAGCGCCTGCGCGATTTCCTCCGCGAGACGCGGCAGAACAGGCTGGCGCGAGAGCTCATCGGGGACGATGCGAATTCCTCGCAGTTCGATGAAGTCGACCTCGAACTGTTCAAGACGACGCTGCCGGAAGCGGGCCTGACCTACAAGGACGAGGCTGCGATCGCGGCGCGGGTGCGCTGCCTCGTCTCCAAGCGCCATCGGGCCACGGGGACCGCGCATCTCTCGAAAGATGACCTTGCGCGCCTCTCGCCGGAGGATGCCTCTATGGAGGCCGTAATGGCACCGTCGGAACATCGGGCTGACGAGATCGCCGCAGCGCTGCACGCGCAGATGCCCTGGATGGGCCGGGCGACGGAGTGTGCCTGGCATGACCTGCGCCGGGCCGCGCGCCGCGGCACGCCGATCAAGATCGCGCCCATGGTAATCAATGGTCCCCCGGGCATCGGCAAGAGCGCCTGGACGCGGGCCCTGGCAGATCAGCTCGAGCTGCCACTTGCGCAAAGCGATGCAGGGGCCGGTAGCGCCGGTTTCGACATCGTGGGCGTCGAGCGCGGTTGGAGCAGCGCGCAACCCGGGCGGCCGGTGAACCTGCTGCTGGATCATCGGATCGCCAATCCGATCTTCGTCGTGGACGAGATCTGCAAGGCCGGTGTCGCGATCTCGACGCAAGGGCGGGCCTTCTCCATGACCGAGGCCATGCTCGGTCTCATGGAGCCTGGTACGGCCCGGGCCTGGAACTGCCCCTATTTCCGTGTGACCTTCGACATGAGCCATGTCTCCTGGCTGTTCACCTCGAACAAGCTGAGCACGGTGCCGGAGCCGTTCCTGTCGCGCTGCCAGATCGTCGAGGTCCGCGACATCACCCCGGCGCAGCTGCACGACTTCGCCGTGCGGCGCGGGCTGGAGATGAAGCTTTCGCAGGAGGCCTTGGAGGCCGTCTGCGAGGCGCTGGTGATGGCGCCCCGGATGACGGGGCGCCGGATGAGCCTGCGGGACGTGGTGCGTATGCTGGAGCGGGCGGAAACCTTGGAGGGGCGGCCGCGGCTGCAGTGAGCTTAAGCGGTGTAGGTTCTCCAGAAAAGTCCCTTTCTCCGCGCGTGGATCAAAGACGGCATATGCACTTTTTCCAGGTGCAGTACCGAGAGCAATTCGGTTATACAGATCCAAATATTCGCTCCCGTGCGTAGTTCCTGCCGAGTCAGTTGTCGGAATCACGATAATTCGGGAAATTGGTTTTGATCCGTCTGCGTAGCCAATTTCCCAAGGGCACCATCGGCTTGCGGGCGAGTTCTGTGTCGCGAGGTATAAGAACCAATCGAGTTTCCGAATCTTATCCTTGATCTTGTTGGCCGTGATGTGACTGGTTTTAACAGGCATTGTCTCGTCCTGCCAATCAACGTAGACGTTCCATCCGTTGCTACGAAGAAAGGCTTGGATGCGGTAGACGAGTTCTCTGTCCTTGTGGCTGTGTGACAAGAAAGCGGTTTGATGTCCTTGGCGCAAAGCATCTTCTGTGACCATCTCCCTTGTCTGGAGGTTGGCGTCGGGCTGGTATTGCCGGATTGTTGACTGAAGTACCATTTATCGACCTGCACTGACTGCGGCATTTCGAACCCAATTGGGAAAATTCGCCGCGCCGTTGTTTCTCGCGTAGCAATGCAGATTCGAGAAGTCGGAAAGCCTGCGCACTTGTCCGCCATTTGGAATAAACCAGTCATTGGCAGGTGTAATTGCTTGCTGATAGTCGGAGTATTGTTGCCAGCCTGAATTGACGAGCTCAGCTAACCGAACTTGCCTCGACGCATCCCGGTAGAGGCCCATGTATGACAACGGATCTGGTCCTTGTTGCGATATTTGGCCCTGTCCGTTCCTGAGGTTTGAGATTTGAACCGTAAGCAGGCCATTTCCTTTTAGTACGCTACGCGCGATTTGATATCGAACCCATCGGCGCGCATAAGTTGCCTGTCCGGCAAGAACGCAGGTTACTGACGTATTGACAATACTGTCGCGTATCAGAGTCTTCAGGGCATTGTCGCTGGTAAGCTTCTTGCTCTCCCAGATACTCGCGTCAAAGAAGCCGAAACCTTCCCGGGATCCAGGTTTGGCATGTCTCCATGAGTTCCGTACCTGATTAGCTCTCCAAACATCATTCTGATGATGAAACGAGAAGAACACTCGCCTTTTGTCGGGCCAAACATGGTCATCTTTAAGTCACGCTCCGCAAATAATGATTCCTGCCACTACGGCCAGTGAGAACAGGACTGCAAGATAGAAGACTGATACAGACCACGTAATGGCAAGTCTGAACGCGGTGCCGAAATGCGAAGCAAATGCAGTGGCATCCATGGTGTATGGATCAACGCGCTCGCCTGTCCGAACTTTGTCGTAGAGCTTCCTGTACGATCGCTCAATTCGGAGGTAGTTGGCGTCCATGATCCAAAACATGAAGATCGGAATGAGGGCAGACACAGCGTAATAGACAGAAGGCTTGCTGGCGCTTGCCAAGGCGGCAATTGCGGCACTGCCAAACGTGGCGGCCAGTGCCTTCAGGGTAAACGAGTTGGCGCCCATCCTGGAAATCACGCCTTGCAACATCGTCAGGTGTGCGATCTTGATACTCTCGAGATACTCGTGGCTATGGTCTTCCCCCACTGAAGTGGTCCTCCGCTATGTTTAGGAAAACGGAGGAAATACATGGCCAACAGGCGCCCCAAGCCCGAAGAGATTGTCACGAAGTTACGGCAGGTTGAGGTTCTAACGGGGCA